>CAYRPT010000187.1:0-7216 GCA_964425895.1 uncultured Solibacteraceae bacterium
CAGCCGGGAAAGGGAAAGGGGCCGATCGGATTGGCGCCGATCGCAGCGGGCTCTCCGGCGTTGACGAAGAAATCGGTGTAGGCGGACGGAGACGGCTTCTCGCCGAAGGTGATCTTGCGCTCGCTCCGCATCGATCCGTGCAGGCTGATGAACAACGGGTGCCGGCGGCCCTCCGGCGCAAATCCGGCGGGCAGGTAAAGCTGATAGTCGCCGGCTTCGGCGGAACCGCTTGCGTCGCGCCCCTCGAACCTCATGGGAACTACGCGGCCGGGATGTTCCGCGAGAAAGTTGCGGTGCTGCTCCAGCGCGACGGTCAGATCTTTCAGGTATTGCAGACTGTCGAGGGCCCACCAGTCGGCGGCCGGAAAATCTCGCGCGAGGAAGCGCCGCCCCCACTCAATGGCGCCCGTGTAGATGCGGCGCCAACCCTCGCTGAGAAAGCCGAGGTCCCGGACAGCGGCCTCAAAACGCGGTCTCAGGGCGGCTGCGGCCGCCTGGAAATCGCCGGCGTAGGTTCGTATCGAAACCGGCTTGCGGCCGGCGGCCAGGAACCCGCCGGAGATCCAGGCGTCCAGACGGACTTCGCCGGTGAAGTCCTCGGGAATCCCCACCGGCAGGACGTGCCCCGAAACGCCTTGGACTTCGGCTATCACTCGCCCGTCGGGCGCCGTCGCCCTAACGGAGACCGGCGCGGCGAAATGGAGCGGCGGTGGATCAAGCCGGGTGCGAACGGACAACCCGCGCCTGCCGGCCGCGACGGGCTCGATCGCGAGGCGGGGACCGAGGCGCGCGATCGCCGCCGCATGGTGTTCCCGTTCGTACAGCTCGAGCTCGATTCCCCAGTACCCACGCCGGTTGTCCACCTTCACTAAGACCGGGTTCAGTCCTTCTTTCAGCTTCAGCCGGAAAGCGTCCTGCCAACGTGCCCCCTGGCGCTCCTCCTGGAACAGGCGGTGCACCAGTTCGCCGTTCACGTAGATCTTGGGACTGCCGTTGGAACAAAAATAAGCGAACACCTCCTCGTCGCGCTCCGAGCGCACGTAGCAGAACGCGTAGGCGACAGCCTGATCGAAATCCTGTTCGATGATGTGCCGGTCCTCGCGGATGTGCCTGAGCACGGGCGACTCCCGACTCTCGAACGCCGGCCCGACGCGCCGCGCCCTGACCACGCGCTCGCCTCCGGCTTCGGTGCGGTACCGGATGATCGTATCCGGCAACAACACGGCCTTCGCTTCGCCTCCCAGTGCTTCGAGGAAGTCGCGGTGATACCCGCTCCGTGTTACGCCGTCGGACAGCGGACGGGCTAACTGCCGGGTCTCGAAGGGTCCGAGGAGTACCCAGTCGAGCAGGGCTCCCTTCGGAGTGACTTCGTTGACCGGCGGCTCCGTGGCGGCGTACGCCGCGAAGCAGCAAAGGGCGACCACGGGCCCGACGCAGTGTCGAGTCATACGAGTGAAAACGGGCGGACGCCGCTCCAAAGACAGCGTCCGCCGGCCAAAGGCGGATGGGCCGTCAAAACACGAGCTTGAGGCCGAATTGCAGCCGGCGCGGCTCATACGCGGCGCTGATTACTCCGAACCTCGCGTTGTTCACGTTAAGCTGCGGATTCTGGAGGTTCACCTGATTCAGCATGTTCGTGCCCTGTACCACGAATCGCAGGTGGATCCGCTCATAGATGTCGAAGCGCTTTTGCACCGCGATGTCGTTGGTCATAAAAGCCGGACCCGAGATGCCGGGCAGGGTGCCGTCGTCGTCGCCGATCTGGAACGGCCCGACGACCTCGAAGGCGCTCTTGTCCAGCATGGTCGGGGTCGTGCCGGTGTGGGCCGATTCCTTCGGTGAAAGATCGGTCCGGAAATCGTCGCCGATCCGGCGGGGATTGGCGATGGCGGCGCTCGCATTCCAGCTATACGGCAGCGTCTGGAGGTTCTGGGTAACGCGGAGCGGAAGCCCGCTCATCCACGTAGTCAACAGCGAGGTCTGCCACCCGCCGACGATGTGCTCGAGGATCTTCTCTCCGGCGCCGGCGGGTGATCCCATGTACTTTCGCCCGCGGCCCACCGGCAGGTCCCAGGTGGCGGCGCCGGCGAACGTATGCCGGCGGTTGAAGGCTGTCCGCATCCGGATCACCTCGTCGCGCCCGTCGATGGGAGAGGTGGTGCTGTCGTCCGCCCGGGCATACGTGTAGTTGGCCTGGAGAGCGAAGCCCGCCGAGTAACGCTTCTCGAAACGCACCCAGAGAGCGTCGTACCAGGTCTCGGACGTGTTCGGATAGAAGTAGCGAACGCCGGGGAAGCCGCGCGGGTTCATGTGGGTGATCCGCTGGAGCAGTTGCTGGTACTCGACAGTCTTCGCCGTGTGGATCCCGTTGTTGCCGACCGTGATGGGCATGTTAGAGCCGTACCACGGGTTTGGCACCTGGGTGTTGAGGGTCTTGCCCAGTGAGAGATACTCCCGGGGAAGAGCTGCGATCTGATAATGGAAGCCGCCTTGGATGTCGCGGCCCCGCAACCCCGCGTAGCTCACCTCCACCACGCTGCGTCCCGGAAGCTCCCTTTGGACGCCGATATTGAAGCTGTACTCATGCGGCATCCGGTCCGAACCGGTGTTCGCGTACCCGGAGAACGTCAGCCCCGCGATCCGGTCCTTGATTTCCTGCGGATCATTCGTCAACGGTAGCAGACCCGCATTGTTGGGGAACGGGTTCGAGATGGTCACCGGGTGCAGGACGCCGGCTTGAAGCACCGTGCCGTTGGCGGCGCTGAACAAGTGGCCGCCGGTTCCATCCGGCCCCGAGCCCCGGCCGGTGTAGCCCTGTCCGATGATGCCGAACCCGCCGCGTATCGTGGTCTTCGAGTTCATCTGGAAAGCCGCCCCGAGGCGCGGGAAGAAGTTGTTGAGATCTCGCTTCCACGTGTACCTTTCAGGATGCCCCGGAGACGCGACCCGCAGCGGCTGGCCGAGGGCGGGACCGCTCAGGTTGGGAACCGGCACGCCCGCCGGCAGCTTGGGCGCCGCATCCTTCTCGAAGCTCCAGCCCGGGTTGATCTTGTATCCGGTGTCGACTTCCTCGTGCCAGGACCAGTTCCGGTCAAAGCGCTCGGTCGGGGGCGCCTCATACTCCCAACGCAGCCCGAGATTGAGCGTCAGCTTCGAGGTGACTTTCCAGTCGTCGTTGAACCAGACGCCGTGATTGATGTAGCCCGTCGCGGTGCTGGCCACCTGGGTGAACCGGTATTTGTCGATGACGCCCAGCATCATGGAAGCATTCTCGTCGCCGGTGTCATCCTTGAGGTCCCGGAGCGCGTTGCTTCGCGACCCGTACCGGGTGAACGTGGAGGCCGACGTGGGAGCCTCGGTGTCCTCGAAGTTCGCATAGATCCGGTCCATCTGATAGCCGAACTTGATCGTGTGGTTGCCGGCGATCTTGGTGAAGGTGGGCGCGAACCGGTAGCGGTAGTTGGGCGCGCGCGTGAGCCAGGTCTGACCGATGGAGGTCCAACGAGTGCCGGCGAAGTTCGGGAAGAAGTCCGGATCCATCTTGTCCCCCAAGTTGGCCGGCCAGGGGAACGCGCTGTAGTCATAGGTTTCGTTGGATGGCGGGCGGTCGTTCCGGAAATCGCGCGTCGCGCCTACCGAGACGTTGAGGATGCTGGTGGGAGACACCGTCCAGTTATAGTTGAAGGACCCGTTCAGGTCCCGCTTGTCGACCCACCGTCCGTTGGTGGCCACGCCGAACACGCCTTCGGGGCGGTTGTCAAGGTAGTTGATGGTGCCGCGGAAGTAGAAGCGGTGGTTGTCGTTGAGGTTCTGGTCCGCCCGGAACACCAGGTTGTTGAGCTTGTTGAGCGTATCGGCCCGAACGATCAGGTTGTTCAGTCCGTCGGCTTCGGCGGCGCGGTTCGGCGTCGGGTAGAACGAGGCGGCGCGCATGGCGATCGGGTCGACCAGCGACTTGGGAATCACGCTGCCGGGGAAGGCCGTCCGGTCGCCCGTGGTGTCGTTCACCGAGAATGGATCGAATATCCGCGAGGGATTTCCGGTGTTGACCACCGAGCGGGAGAAGTCTCCGGTCCGTTCCAGTTCCGTGGGCACCGTCAGCGTTCGGGGGCTCCCCAGGGCGATGTCGTACACGCGGTCGATGTTCACGAAGAAGAACGTTCGGTTGCGTCCGTCGTAGAGCTTCGGAATGAGCACTGGGCCGCCGATGGTGAAGCCATAGTTATGGTCATGCTGGCTGCCGGCTTTCTGGCCGCGCAGCTTGTTGGTCCAGGACTCGGCGTTGAGCGACTGATCGCGGTAGTACCAGTAAGCAGAGCCGTGATACTCGTTGGTGCCGGACCGGGTGGAGATGTTGAGCGCACCTCCGGACAGGCGTCCATACTCGGCCGAGAGGTTGTTGGTTTCTACACGGAATTCGTCGATCGCCTCCAGGCGCGGCGGAGCCACAATCTCCGTGCCGCGGTTGCTGGTGGAGGGAACCCCGTCGATGTAGTAGGAGACCTGGTTAGGCCGCCCGCCGCCCGCGGTCAGAGTATTCGGGTCCGTGCCCTCGGAGGGAACGACGCCGGGAACCAGGCGCGCAAGGTTGATGACGTTCCGGTTCGGGAGCGCCATCGCCTGGAGTTTGCCGTAATCGATGACCCCACCCAGGTTGGCGTGGGCCGATTCCACCAGCGGCGCCTCCGCGGTGACCGTCACTTGTTCGGTGACGCCGCTGACGTTCATCGTCAGGTTCAGGGTCAAACGGTCGCCCACGCGGATCTCGACCTTGTCGAATGTCACGGTTTGAAACCCGGCGGCACT
Source organism: uncultured Solibacteraceae bacterium (assembly GCA_964425895.1). GTDB lineage: Bacteria > Acidobacteriota > Terriglobia > Bryobacterales > Bryobacteraceae > CAYRPT01. The sequence continues at coordinate 4,807 of CAYRPT010000187.1, forward strand.
GCCGGTTACCGAGTACTGGCCCGGCACCAGGGCCTGCGCCAGGTAGATGCCGTATTCGTTGGTCGCGGTGGTGAGCGCTACGCCGGTGCCAAGATTCTTGATCTCCACCGCAACGCCCGGGACCGCGGCGCCGGAGGAATCCAGGGCGACGCCGGTAATCGATCCGGTATTGACCTGGGCGAGGAGGCTTCCCCACCCGACGCCCAGCGCCAACACAAACCGCCAAGCCGGAACGCGAACGGAACTACTGCGCATCTCCAAAACTCCTTCTTCGAGATCTTCAGATCACCGCACGCGGGCCGGGCCAAGGCGCGGCGGCGCCAGACGCCGTTCGAGCTCCCTCGGCAGCCCGCTGCCTGAATCGATTCATATCACCGATTCAGTGGACTGTCAACAAAAATGTGATATCCTGCGGCCAGACCACCCATGGCCACGGTCCGGGAAGTCGCCCGCCGCGCCGGCGTCAGCGTCGGCACGGTTTCCAATGTGCTCGCCGGTTCGACGACGGTTGCCGCGGACCTCAAGGGCCGGGTGGAGCGCGCCATCCGGGAGCTCGACTACCGTCCGAATCACGTCGCCCGCAGCCTGCGCACGCGCCGGAGCCACACGCTCGGGATGGTGATCTCGGATATCACCAATCCGTTCTTCCCCGAGATCGTCCGTGGCGCGGAGGATGCGGCGCGGGAGCGGGGCTACGTGCTGGCCACCTTCAACACCGACGATCGCGTGGAACGGGAGCGCGAGGTCTTCCGGATCCTGGAATCCCGCCGCGTGGACGGCGTGCTGCTCGTGCTGGCGCTGCCCCGGGGCGACGTGTCGCACGTGCGGGATCTGCTGCGCGCCGGCACGCCCGTGGTGTGTCTCGATCGCGTTCCGCAGAACCTCGATGTGGACACGGTCTCGGTGGACAACCAGGGCGGCGCCCGGGCGTGCGTGGAGCACCTGTTGGCCCAGGGCGCGCGCCGCATCGCCTACGTTGGCGGCGACCCCCGCATGTACATCGCGCGGGAGCGTTTGGCGGGCTATCGCGCCGCCTTGAAGGCCGCCGGGATCCCCTATGACCGGCGCCTCGCGGCTGAGGGCGACTTCCGTCAGGAGTCGGGCTGCGCTCAGGCCCTGCGTCTGCTCCGCCTCACGCCGCGTCCGCAGGCGCTTTTCTCCGCGAACATGCCGATGACGCTCGGCGTGTTGCGCGCCATGGACGAGCTCGGCCTGGAGGCGCCCCGCGACCTGCTCCTGGCGACCTTCGACCACCTCGCCTTCACCGAACCGTTCCGCCCCCGCCTGACTTGCGTGGTTCAGCCCACCTACCAGATCGGCTATCAGGGAGTGGTGCGCCTGATCGAGCGCGCCCGCTCGAAGGGCGACGCCGAGCCGGCCCGTCACTTGGTTCTGCCGGTGGAACTGCGCATCCGGGGGTCGACCCAGCGGCCGCCGGGGCGCTGTGCGGCCCGGCCCGATAACGCGTGATGCTACGGAGTGGACACAAACTGCGGCGCCAGCGCCTGGTCCACCGCCCTCCCATTGGTTAGGGCGTGGATTGCGCCATACAACTCCAGAAACTGATCCGCCACCGCCGGCCAGTTGAGCGACGCGGCCGTGGTCCGGGCGGCCGTAGTACGTACGCGCCGCAACTCATGGTCTTCGAGGGCCGAGCGCACGGCATCGGCGAAGGCGGTGGCATGGGGCTCCGCCAGCCATGCGTTATCCGGTTTGGCGTAGGTGGTGACGCCGCCCAAGTTGGGCGCCACCAGCGGCAGACCGGAGGCCATCGCTTCGAGCGGGGCGATGCCGAATGGTTCGCGCGGATTGGGATGGAGAAACGCATCCGCGTTGGCATATAAGACGGCGAGCGAGTCCCTGGACCCCACGTGACCCTGGAACGTGACCGCACCCGGAATCCGCCGCCGGCACTCCTCCCGCATCCACGGCGCCCGGATCCCGTCACCGACCACCAGCAGCCGGTAGTCGCGCCGGGCCTCGCGGCGAAGCGCTTCCATTGTCTCGATCAGCAGTGGAAGATTCTTCTCGGGAACCAACCGGCCGGCGTACAGGAGCACCGCCGTGTCCGCGCCGCCGCCCAACCGCCGGACCAGTTCGCGCCGGCGTTCCGGGTGCCGGTGGCCGGGCGAAAACCCTTCCAAATCCACGCCCATCGGACGGATCCACACCCCCCGCCGCACGCGGTGGCCCGAGGCAGCGGCGCTCAACTCTTCGGCGGTGTACTCAGAAACCGTGATGTGGTGATCGAACAGCGGAAAATAAAGCCACTTCATGTAGAGCCGGCTCAGCCACCGGCCGAGTGACCCCGCGGTGATGTAGGCGGCCACGTTGTCGTCCATGCGTTCGCAGCTCAGCGCCACGATGGCCGGACGGATTTTCAGCCCCGGAATCCATCGCATCCGCAGTA
>CAYRPT010000188.1:0-7210 GCA_964425895.1 uncultured Solibacteraceae bacterium
TACCATCTCGGCCTGGCGCTTTACGAGAGCGGCGAGTTGACCGGCGCTCGGCGCCACCTCTCCGCCGCTCAGGGCGAGCGGCTGAGCGAAACGCAGCGCGTCCATGTGCGGCGTCTCCTCTCCGAGATCATGCAGGCGTCCGCCACACCCCGCCTCTCCACTTCGCCCGGCGCGCGCCGGCCCTGACCGACTACGAACCTGGAACAAGGTTCGGGGTCGAGTAGCTTCCCGAATCGCCGGTCCCCACGCCGGCGCCCGTACTCATGCCTTCGTGGGTGATCACGACTGACGCCTCGGGGGCTACAGCTCCGGATCGGTACCGTCACGGTTCCGGCGCTGCCGGCCCGCTCCACCTGCGCGGGGGGCCGTCTCAAAGCTGAACCGTGCCGTCGGGTCCCGGAGTGACCCGAACCCGTTCCTCGTCCGCCCAGACCTCGCAAACTTGCGCCGGCAGCCAGAACGCTCCCGACGGCGGCAACGGAGGCCGCCCTTCCCTCGCCCGGCGAGCGCCCGTGGCTACGGAGCGATGGACGTCGGCACTCACGCTGAACGGCCGCTCCGAGCGAGCCAGGACACGGCCGTCGAACTCCAGGTGTGAACCGTCTCCCAGGATGTACCCGGTGACCTGCCCGCCGGGGCCGGTTCGCACCACGGCCATCAGGCCGTCGGTAGTCAGCCGTCCGGCCGCGATGCGACGCCGGGAACGGCCGGGGGCGTCTTCCGGCTGCCATACGATCCAGTCCGTGAATCCATCGCCCTGTACTTCGATCGAGGCGGCGTGCGGATGCTGCCGAATCGTGGCGCCCCGGCGGAACACGGGCTCCGGAGCGCCGTCAAGCGAGGCGGCGGCCACGGCCAGAAAACGCGCCCGGACGGTCCGCTGATGGACCCGCAGCAGCCCCAGCTCCACCGCCCCCGGCGGATGTCCCCCCCGAACTACCTTGAAGTCGGATGCCGGCGCCTCCGGCGTCAGGAAGGCGATGCGGCACCGGGACCGCTCGCCGTCGAGCACGAAGGGCTCACCGAGGGAGCCTGCTCCGGCCACACGGAGCGTTTGCGTGTACCACTGCCAGTGATAGTCATGAACGACCTGGTCCTTCTGGATATCGTCCGCCACCACGATGTAGGGGTTGGGGCCCTGTTTCACGAAGAGCATGGCGCGGTCCGCCCGTTCGGCCGGCGTCGTCGAAGGCACCGAGCGGTCCGCGTACGACGCCCGCGCGTCCCCGCGGACGTAATCGCCGAAATGGCCCAGTCCGGCGCCGGTCATCAGGCCGAGCAGTGAGCCGTCATCGCCGGCCGAGTTGCGCCGGTCGGCTGCCGGCATACCGCCGCTGTCGATGATGACAATGTTGTGCTCGAAGTCGACGCCGTGATGCTCGTGACCGTACGGGAAGATGTTGGCGTGCGCGGCGAACAGTTCTCCAAAGGCGCCGAACAGGAAGCTGTTCATGTCGTAGTGCGTGTGATTGGCATCGGCGTATCGAGTGGTAAAGACGAAGAAGGGAGCCCGTTCGTCATCCCAGCGGCCGCGTGAAAAGACATAGCCGGCGCGATGACGGTCGATTTCGAAGTAGAACGACGTGCGGGCTTTCAGAGCGCCCGGCGAGGCGGGTTTCAGATGGTCGGGATAGAAAACAAAAACGAGGAGGGGGTTGATCCGCTCCAGGTCGGTGTAGCGCTCGAAGGTCCACAGCCCCGCCTGGTCGCCCGTTTCGCGGATGCCGTGCAGGTAGATGGCCTGGAAGACGCGCCGGTTGTAGTTGGTGTTGTCGCCGACCGGGGCGCAGCCGCCCTGCGGCATCCACTGGCAGCGGAGATAGCGCATGGCGTGGACCGCGCCGCTCTCCGGGATGATGTCCGGGCCACCCGTGCGGCGGACGGCCTCGGCGAACTGCGTCGGGTTCTTGTGGTAGTGGGCGTAGCCTGGGCCTTCGTTGCAGATGCCGCTGGCGCGCCACGTCATGGGGAAGTAGTTCTCCCGGATCTTGCGAAAGCAGGTGTCGAACCAGCGGGGAAAATCAGGATGGCGCGCCTCCGCCCGGATGGCGGCCATCAACATACCCTGCGCGCCCACCGGAATGGCGCCGCAGTTGTACGAGGCGTCGCGCCACCACCAACTCTCGGTGTGCTCGAACAGGGCGGCGCACCAGCGTTCCAGGTTCGCAACCAGCTCCGGACGATCCACCTCCGGCACTAACGGGAACAACCAGTCCCAGGCGAACGCGAAGGCCTTCGGCCAATGCTCCGTCGCAAAGAAGTCGCTGTCCACCTCCCGATAGAACTCCACCGGATTGATGCCCCCGGCCACGGAACGGAAAAGCGCGGCCGCCCTCCGTCCGGTCTCCTCGTCGGCCTCCACCTGATACACAAGGGCCATCGATTCGAGCTGCCGGGCTAGCGCCACGCCCTCGCGGCCAACCGCCTGGCGGATGCTGAGGCCGGCGTCGAATTCCCTGGCCGCGTTCGCGCGGACCATGCGATAGGCTTCGGCGGCCATCCCCGTCCCTCGGGCGCGCCGGCGCAGCGCGGGCAGCTCGGCTTCGCTGAAAAGGATGCCGGGATGGGTTCCGGGCGCGACGACCACATAGGTGCGAGCAGGCGCGCCGGCGCTGCCGAGCCCGGGCGCGGCGAGCCCTCCGCACGCTGCGGCCAGCAGTTCTCTTCGATTGATGTGCGGATGCTCGGAGTTCACCTCCCACTGAGTGTACGACGGGGCCAAGAAAAGCGGACACGCTGAACAAATGCGATTACAATGCAGAGGTGCTGACTACACATTGCGGTCGTGCTGCCGCTGCGGCGGCCATCTCCCTGGCGCTGACGGCATGCGGCGGACAGCCCTGGACGGCCTCACTGCCGGTGGTGGAGCGCGAACCTCGACCGGAAGAACTGGCTGCCTATCCCGTGGATAACACCCAGGCCGGAGTCAACCCGCCGGGTTTCTGCTGGACGCCGCATGACGAGGCCGCCGGCTATCGTCTCGAGGTGGCGCCGGCGGGGACGCCCAGCCGGTTGACTCTTCTGGCGGGCGGCCTGACCTCCACCGTCCATCCTCCAGTGGAAAAGCTGGCGCCCGGCGCTTACGTCTGGCAGGTGGTGTATCAGAACGCCGCCGGGCAGGACATTGGGGCTTCCAAGACGCGCCGGTTCACCATCGAGAAAGATACCCCCGAGCTGCCCATGCCGGACGTCGCGGCGCTGGAACGGCAATTGAATGGAGTCCGCCCGCGTCTCTATCTGAACGGCGACAAGCTGGAGAAGATCCGGGCCGCGGTCAAACGCGGAGAGGCGCCGCAGTGGGACTACCTCCTTACCGCCGCCGACGCCGCACTGAAGGAAGCTCCGTATGCCGAGCCGGCGGGTTACGCCAACGGGGAGTTCACGGTAACGGAGTGGCGGCGGATCTACCGGCCTGGCAAGGTGGGCAGCGCGCATCTGGCGCGCACGGCGCTCGCGTACAAGATCACCGGCGATTCGAAGTACCTGGAAGGCGCCCGCCGGTGGATGATGAATCTCGCCGCATGGGATCCGAAGGGCATCATCAGCCACGACGTGCCCCAGCCCGACGGCTCGGAAGGCAACGACGAAGGGTCGATGCCGGTGCTCGAGCGGATGTCGTTCGCCTGGGATTGGATCGGCGGGGAACTGACAGCCGAGGAGCGCGCCAAGGTACTCGCGGTGATGCCGGAGCGCGGCAACCAGGTATTGCGGCTGCTCAAGAAGCAGGACTTCCTTAGCCATCCTTTTGAGAACCACGAAGGGCGCGTGCTCGCCTTTCTCGGAAACGCGGGACTCTCATTTCTCGGCGACATCCCGGAGGCAAGGGAGTGGCTCGACTACGTCCTGCGCTGCTACCTGACGTCTTTTCCGGGCTGGGGCGGCGACGGCGGCGGGTGGGCGCAGGGTGTCGGCTACTGGGGCGCCTACGTTTACTGGCTCAGCACCTTCGCGGAATCGCTGCGCGGCGTCACCGAAACCGACATTCTCAAGCGCCCCTTCTACCGCCACAACGGCCGGTTCCCGTACTACTTCCACCCTCCGTACGCGCCCATGGGCGCCTTTGGGGACGGCGGCGACGGCAAGCCCAGTCTTCATGAGAAGATGCTCGTGGAGTATTTCGCCGGGGTATTCGACGACCCTCTGCTGAAGTGGCATGCGAAGTCGATCGCCGCGGCGGCCCCGCCCAAGCTGACCAACGCCGGCGAAGAGCGCGCCTGGAATGAGTGGTTCATCGAGGACGTCGTTTCCACCTGGCGGTCGGCCGGCCCTCCGGGCGAAGCCCCGGAGCAGCCGGCCCCGGCGCGGATCTCGAAATCCTTTCCGGATATCGGCTGGGTGGCGATGCACTCTGCGCTGGGCGATGCCGGGCGCGACGTGTGGGCGCTGTTCAAGTCGAGCCGCTTCGGCTCGTTCAGCCATAGCCACGCCGACCAGAACACCTTTCAACTGAATGCCTACGGCGAGGCGTTGGCGATCGATTCAGGCTACTATCCCTATTACGGCAGTCCGCACCACGTGCTGTGGACGCGCCAGACGCGGGCGCACAACGGAATTCTGGTGAACGGCCGCGGCCAGCCGCCGTTCTCTTGGGAGGCGTCGGGAGAGGTCGTGAGTTTCGAGGATCACGGTCCTGTGACCTTCGCGCGCGGGCAGGCGGCCAAGGCTTACAACGTGCCGCTCACCCCGAGCGTCATCGATCTCTGGCGCAAGCATCTGAAAGAGCCGGTCCCCCCGATGGCGCCGAGGGTGGAGAGCTTCGAGCGAACTCTGGCGTTTGTCGTGGACGGAGATCGTCCGTTCTTGGTGGTGTACGACCGCATCCGCACGGACGCGCCGGCGGCCTTCGACTGGCTTCTGCACGCGCTCCAGCGCATGGACGTCGATGGCCGGGCCGGCGCGGTGACGATTACGAGCGGGCAGGCCCGTTGTCTGGTGCGGCTGCGGAGTAGCGTACCGGTGAGGCTTTCCCAGACCGGGGCTTTCGCGGTGCCGCCCGAGGAACGCGCTTCAGGATTCCCGAACCAGTGGCACCTGACCGCGCGTACGGAGACGCCGCAAGTGGAGGTCAAGTTCGTGGCCGTGCTGGCGCCCCATCGCGCCGGCGATGCCGCCCCGGAGATCGAGCCGGTCGAAGGCGACCGCACGGTGGGTTTCCGCGTCGGCCGGGCGCAGGTCGCGGCGTGGTGGGGCGAGGGAGAGGCCGGCCTGATGGAAGCCGGCGGCGTCCGCGGGGAGGGCAGGCTGGCAGTGCGAGTGCCCGCCAGCGGTCAGGCGTTCGTCAGCCGGTAACCGGCGGGCGCCGGGCGGACTCTCTACTTCACGTTTTCCCGCGGGTCCGGCCGCGCGCGGCTCACTACTTCCACCAGCCCGACGATGTCGTCGAGGCTGTTCCGCACCGGCGCCAACACCGAGATCCAACCCGGGGATTCGGCGACCGTCACGCGCTCCCCCGTTTCGAGGACGCGGCGCATCGGCGCCGGCGTTTCCTGGTGGAGCGCGCCCCAGCGCCAGAACTGGCTCATCTCGTTGGCATTGCGGATCACGATGTGCACGCGCCCCGAAACACCGGGCAGCGGCATCCAGAGGTTCACATCGCAGGGGAAATCAACCAGGCGCGACAGACGGATGAGCGTCTTCTTCGTAGCGAGGAACGCTTCGTGGTTCACGTCGTAGTTATCGGACCCGAGATACGGATCGCGCGGGTCTTCCTTCACGATGTAGCCCATCGCTCGCTCCGTCACAATCCGCTGGCAGACATCGCCGTCCACCATCACCGACGACACGCGGGCTACGCGATCGAGTTCCGCGGCCGTCTGCCCGGCGGCGAGGCTGGCGGCCGCCAGCATGAGAAATACAAACTTCATGGGCGCCTCCGGGCAAGTTCATAGGCGTATTCACGGACCCTTTGCCAGGCCTTCGGGTCGACTTGATGGAACAGACGCCGGTCCAGGTCCGCCGCTTCGCCGATATCGGTGTTCGACCACTCATGCGGCGGCCGGTCGGCGAGGGGTGGGCGCGGCGTCCACCAGTCGTCGGGGCGGGTCCGGTTGTAACGGCTCGTCACTTCAGCCGGTGCGGCGCCCAGTGCGTTCAGCAAGGCGAGGTCCTGAAGGCAGTTGCGCTGTATCTTGAGCCGGATTCCCGGAATGGGTCCGTCGATCCCGAACCGCATACCAGGGTAGACGAGGGCGGTTTCCCCGCCGGTGAAACGAAACCAGGGGTCCTCGCCGGGCGAGACGGTAAGCCAGTGGATGTAGCCGTCAAGCCCCCAGATCCAGGCCGTCAGCGGGTGGCGGGTGGCCGCGGAAGACACTTCGGATGCTTTCGGAGCTCCCCCATAGAACCACACGATATCGCCGCGCGAGCGCAGCCTCTTCGGCGCGTCCGGATACCAGCTCAAGATGCCTCGGCCGAGCACCCAGAAATCGATGACGCCGGCGAGTTCGTCGAATTGCTTCTCCATCATCCAGCTTGCGTCGTTGCGAAACACGAACCGGACGGGCGTCCCGTCCGGCAATGCTTCCCGGAGAAGGCGCCGATACTCTTTGAAGTAGGCATTGTCGGCTGCAAACCGGGTCTCGTCCCCGTCCCATGGAAAGCCCTTGTACCGTTTCTTGTGGTTGAAGAAGAGCTCGAAGCGGGTCCGGGTCCAGCCTTTCTCACGGAAGTGTTTCTCCATGGCGGCCACCACGCGCGTGAACTCGGCCTCATACCCGGGTTCCCCCCACCACAGGAATGAAGCGGGCCATTCCGGGTTAATCGGGAGATAAACAAACGGGATGGGACGCGCGCCGCGCCTCGTCCCGGTGAAGGCGGAACCGTCAAGCAGCGGGCCGTAGTGGCGATCGAAAAGCTCCCAGTCCGCAATCGCTTTGTTGCGGCCTGATCCGGCGAGCCGTGGTGCGAACTCCGGCCCGACTTTTCCGGCGTGGCCGTAGCCGAGCTGGTGGAAGGTCCCGCGATGCTCATAGAAGAGCCGGTGATGGGCATGGATCAGCCCGAAGAAGCGGTCGCTGGCGAAGAAGTGCTGGGAAGACTCGCCGGGCCTCTGGTAGAAGCCGGCCAGCCACGAGCTTCCGTACGAGTTGTGATCGATCGTCAGCGCGTCGCCTTCCGGCACGGTGGCCTCGAGTACCTCGATCGTTATGGGCAGTGCGACTTCACGGCCGCCGGCGCGCAGAACAGCCTGGCCCGAAACTACGCCCGGAGG
>CAYRPT010000189.1:0-7210 GCA_964425895.1 uncultured Solibacteraceae bacterium
ACCGCCAGCGACATGAGGGCGACGACCGGCGGATTCGCGAGCAGGCCGGTCCAGGACACCCGGTGGAAGTAGACCACCATTGGCAGCGCCAAGCCGACCTGGACGACCGCGGAGACGGCGATCAGCTCCCAAAGGTAGAGGGCCAGGCGGAGCAGCGCGGCGCCGGCCGCCAGAATCCAGCGTTCCGGGATGGCCGTCCACGAGTGAAGGGTCTCGGCCAGCAGGCGTAGTTCGACGCGAAACGCCGCCGCCGGGGGCTCCAGATGTAGATCCCGCTCCCGGTCGGAGAGGCCGCGGAGAGCCCGGGCGTAAACCCCGGCCGTCGCGTCCAGCCAGGGCGCCGCGAAGGCGCCGATCAGCGCCACGGCCAGAAAGGACAGATGAAAACTGGCGTCGAACAGGTTGTCCGGGTCGATCAGGAGGAACGCCAGGGCGACCGCGCCGAGCACATTCAACAGGCGCCGGCGCCGAAAGAACCAGCCGGTCGCCAGATACAGCGTCAACCCCGCGGCGGCGCGAACCACCGGCGTGTTCGCCCCGGTGAGGACCGCATAGAGCCACGCGGCGGCGGCCGTCAGCAGCACCTTCGCCCAGAGCGGCAGGCCAGCCAGGCGCAGCGCCAGGTGGACCAGCCCGGCCAGCACCGTGAGATGCAGTCCCGAGATCACCAGGGCGTGATAGGTGCCGGTGAGGCGAAACGGTTCCTTCCACGTGTCGGCCAGCCGCGACGAATCGCCCAACAACAAGGCGCGCAGCAGCGCCGATGCCGTCGGCTCTCCGCCGAACACGGCATCCAGGCGCGCCAGCGCCCGATGCCGGATGCCGTAAACAAAGCCTCGCAGCCGCGACCCGCAGCGCCCGGGAAGCACCGCGACGTCCTCCGGTCCGCTGACCGAGATGGTCCAGTAGATTTGCTTCCGGGCGAGGTACCCTTCGTAATCAAACGCGCCGGGATTCCGGTAGTTCCGGGGGGCGCGAATTCGGCCGGTGATGTCCACGCGCTGACCGTGGGCGAGAGCCAGTGGCTCGTCCCCGTCCCGGCGGGCGACGCGGACAAGCGCGTGCGCTTCCCCGGCAAGCTCGGCTCGAAACGTGTGGCGGTCCGGTTCCGCCACTGGCGGCTCCGCGACGCAGCCTTCGATCACAACCGTTTCACGCGCCGATGCATCGATCGTCGGCGGCGGACCCGGCCGGTGCACCCTCTCGGCGAGGGCCCCCAGGAGTAGCGTTGTGGCGCACAGCGCGATCCACCCGCCGATCCTCGCGCGGATCGCAGCGGCCACGAGAGCCAGCGAGAACGACGCCGCCAGAGCGGCCGCCAACTCCCCCAGTTCCGGCTCCGCCCATCGGGAGAGGGCGATACCCGAGGCCACGGCGGCCAGGGGAATCAAAAGCGGTTCACGCACCCTCCCACAGAGTGCCGTCAGGAGGCCGGGTTTCTCACTCGAAAACGCGATGGCCGCGACCGGTCCGGTGGGGGAGAGAAGTTGGTCACCGGCGGCGGCCGCCCGGCGGGGCCGGCGCGTCATCCCGGATGGCGGCCGTCCGGATCACGGGGATCAGACTGTGCTCCTCCTGAGGCTGGCGGGGAGGGACGCGGCTCGCCAGTTCCTGGTTCAGGCCGGCGATAAAGTCCTCGATCTGCTTCTGCATCGCCTCCATCTTTTCGCGCATGTTGAGGATGATCTCCACGCCCGCGAGGTTGACTCCCAGATCGCGGGTGAGCTTCAGGATCACCTCGAGACGCTCCAGGTCCCGGTCGGTGTACAGGCGGGTATTGCCATCGCTGCGGGAGGGCTTCAACAACCCCTCGCGCTCGTAGAGCCGCAGCGTCTGCGGGTGAATCCCGTACTGCTCGGAGACGGCCGAGATCATGTAGGCGGCTTTCTTTCTGGACTTCCTCATGGTCAAACGGCTTTCACCTGTTCCCAGATCTCGCCGCGGGGATCCTCGGGATGCAGCGAGGCCAGCTCGCGGAGGATCTCGCGCGTGCGCTCGTCCCGGGCTTGCGGCGCCATCAGCGACACCTCGACAATCTGATCGCCCCGCACGCCCTTGCGGTGGTTCATGACCCCCTTCTCGCGCAGCCGGAACCGCTGTCCGTTGTGCGTTCCCTGCGGGATTTTGAGCAGCGCGCGGCCGTCGATGGTGGGCACCTCGATCTTCGTGCCAAGCGAGGCTTCCCACACAGTCACCGGGACGCGGATGCGGATGTCATCCCCTTCGCGCTCGAAGAAGGGGTGGGGATCCACGCGGACCGTAATGTACAAATCGCCCGGCGGCGCTCCCATCACCCCGGCATTACCCTTTCCAGCCACGCGCAGGCGGCTCCCCGACTGGACGCCGGCCGGGATGCGGACTTCAACTGCATCGGCGGTGATGACACGGCCCTCCCCGTGGCACTCCGGGCAGGCGTCGCGGAGCTGTCCGCTGCCGTTGCACCGCGGACAGGTCAAATTGAAACGCATCGCGCCGGCCATCTGGCTGACCGTTCCGGTTCCGCCGCACTGCGGGCAGATCGAGGTCATGCCGCCGGAGGAGCCGGTGCCGTTGCAGCGGCCACAGACCGCCTGCCGGTTCACTTTGAGCCGGATCTGCGCCCCGCGAATCGACTGCCAGAAGTCGATGTTCAGGGCGTACTCGAGATCGGTTCCCTTCTGGGGCTGGGCTTTCGCCCGGCTCTTGCCGCGCCCGCCCAAGAACTGATTGAAGATCTCGCTGAAGCCGCCGAAGCCCGCCTCGCCGCCGCCTGGACGCCCGCCCCCGCCCGGGGTGAACGCCGAGAAATCGAAGCCTCCAAAGTCGAATCCGAATCCCTGCTCCGCTCCAGGGTGGAACCCGCCGCCCGGCTGCGCGTTTTCGGAGTAGAAGCCGAACTGGTCGTACATCTGCCGCTTCTTGGGATCGGAAAGGATGCCATAGGCTTCCTGGATCTCCTTGAAGCGTTCCTCTGCCGATTTGTCGCCAGGGTTGAGGTCGGGGTGAAACTTCCGCGCCAGCTTCTTGTAGGCTTTCCGGATTTCATCGGGCGACGAAGCGCGTTTCACGCCCAGAGTTTCATAGTAGTCGCGTTGAGACGGCATGCTTCACCCTCCGCGGGCGGACGCCTCGACGCCCCGCCGGTCGCCCGCCCGCGGCCTGGAATCGCCCATCAACTCTTTTTTTCGTCGACGTCGACGAATTCCGCATCCACGACGTTGTCGGCGCCCGCTTTCGGCTGTCCCTCGCCGGGCGGAGGGGCGGCTCCGCCGGCGGAGGCGCCTGCACCGGGCTGGCTGGAGGCTTTGTACATCGCCTCGGCCAGCTTGTGCGACGCCGTGGTCAACTTGTCCATGGCGGCTTTGATGCGGTCGGCGCCACCCTCGTGGATCGCACTCTTGGTGTCAGCCACCGCTTGCTCGACCTGGCGGGCGTCAGCCTCGGAGATCTTCTCCCGATGCTCCTTGAGCATCTTCTCGATGTTGTAAACCATCGCGTCCGCCTGGTTCTTGGTCTCGACCTCCTCTTTTCGCTTGCGGTCCTCGCCCACGTGGGACTCCGCGTCTTTGGCCATCTTCTCGACCTCGTCCTTGCTCAGGCCGGAGGACGACGTGATGGTGATCTTCTGCTCGTTGTTGGTCGCCCGGTCCTTGGCGGTGACGTTCAGAATGCCGTTGGCGTCGATGTCGAAAGTCACTTCGATCTGAGGGATGCCCCGCGGGGCGGGGGGAATGCCCACAAGCTGGAAGACACCGAGCAGGCGGTTGTCACCCGCCATCGCACGCTCGCCCTGATAGACTTTGATCTCCACCGAGGTCTGGCTGTCGGCGGCGGTGGAGAAGACCTCGCTCTTGCGCGTCGGAATCGTCGTATTCCGCTCGATGAGCTTGGTGAACACTCCGCCCAGGGTTTCGATGCCCAGCGACAGCGGCGTGACATCCAGCAACAGCACGTCTTTCACCTCGCCGCCGAGCACACCGCCCTGCACCGCGGCGCCGACGGCCACCACCTCGTCCGGGTTCACCGTCTTGTTGGGGTCCTTGCCGAAGAGGTCGCGCACCGCCTTCTGCACCAGCGGAATACGCGTCGATCCACCCACCAGAACCACTTCCTGGATTTCCCGGGGGGACAGGCCCGCGTCGGCCAGCGCCTGCTTGCACGGCTCGAGCGTGCGGTCCACCAGCGGCCGGATCATCTGCTCGAAGCGCGCCCGGGTCAGCTTCATCACCAAATGCTTGGGTCCGCTCGCGTCGGCGGTGATAAACGGCAGGTTGATCTCGGTCTCCAGCAGCGTCGACAACTCAATCTTGGCCTTCTCGGCGGCCTCCTTGAGCCGCTGGAGCGCCATCTGATCCTTCGAGAGGTCGATACCCTGCTCCCGCCGGAACTCGTCGATGATCCAGTCGATCAGCACCTGGTCGATGTTGTCGCCACCGAGGTGAGTGTCACCGTTGGTCGACTTCACTTCGACCACGCCCTCGCCCACTTCCAGGATCGAGATGTCGAAGGTGCCGCCGCCGAAGTCGTAGACGGCAATCGTCTCGTCCCTCTTCTTGTCAAGCCCGTAGGCGAGCGCCGCGGCGGTGGGCTCGTTGATGATGCGCATCACTTCCAGGCCGGCGATCTGGCCGGCGTCCTTGGTGGCCTGCCGCTGCGAGTCATTGAAATACGCCGGCACCGTGATCACCGCCCGGCTCACCTTCTCGCCCAGATAGGCCTCGGCCGCTTCCTTCAGTTTCCCGAGGATCATGGCGGAGATCTCCGGCGGCGAGTACACCTTGCCGCTGGCCTCGACCCGGGCGCTGTCCCCGTCGGCCCGCACCACCTTGAACGGCACCATCTTCATCTCTTCGGTGACCTCGTTCGTGCGGCGTCCCATGAACCGTTTGATCGAGTAGATGGTGTTTTCCGGATTCGTTACTGCCTGGCGTTTGGCCACCTGGCCTACCAGCCGCTCGCCACTCTTGGTAAACGCCACCACCGACGGCGTGGTGCGGCCTCCCTCCTGGTTTGGTATCACTACCGCCTGACCGCCCTCCATCACGGCGACCACGGAGTTCGTAGTGCCCAGATCGATCCCGATTATCTTGCTCATGCCTCGCAGAAACCTCCATTCCTGACGCTCCGGTCAGCCCCGATTCTGTGAACGACGAGGGAAACCGAGCCTGCTGCTGACGCAGCTTGGATCTATTAGTCCGATTCCAGTATGAAATATTAGTGAGACATTGTCAAGAGCAGTACCCGATTCTACTGCCTCAGCCTCGTTAGACAAACGCCGTCTCAGCCCATTTACGAGGCTGGCGCCACGGCCGCAAACTCAGGGCAGACCACCAGAACCGCCTTTGGGACACGAGGACGACCGGGCCCCGGCAGGACAGTCCCTCACGGCGGCTCGCGGGATGCGCCGGCCTGGTCCCTACATCACCCTGCCGGCGCCGGCCGAGGGCGTCACGGGATAGAAGACCGGCTCGATTTGGAAGCGGTTGAGGTATGCCGCGCGGACGGCTTCCTCAAAGCGGGGGCCGGAACCTGGCTTGAGCAGGTTGACGGTGCAGCCGCCGAAGCCGCCTCCGGTCATGCGGGCGCCATAAGTGTACGGCAGCGAGATAGCCGTATCCACTAGAAAATCAAGCTCTTCACAGCTTACTTCGTAGTCGTGGCGAAGGCTGGAGTGGGAGGCCACGAACAGGCGTCCCATTTCCCACGGGTCGCCGCGCTCCGAGGCCGCTACGAATTCCTCCACGCGGCGGTTCTCGCTGATGACGTGCCGGGCGCGCGCTCTGGCAACGGCATCCTGCACGCGGCCAAGCTGCTCGAGGGAGGCGTCGCGCAAGCTCTCCACGCCGATCGTGTTGGCCGCAGCCTGGCATTCGGCCACCCGATGGCGATAGGCCGAGCCCCCGAGCTCATGTTTCACCATCGTGTTGACGGCCAGAATTTCGACATCCGCCGGCAGCTTCACGACGTCGAAATCAAGGCTGCGGCAATCGATCTGCAAGGCCGCGTGATCCCGGCCGAAGATCGAAATGTACTGATCCATGATGCCGCAGGGCAGCCCCACGAATTCCACTTCGGCCGCCCGCGTGAGCCGGGCGAGATCGACCTTGTCCATCTCCCACTCCCCGAGCAGCGCGAGCGCCGACGACACTTCGAGCGAAGCCGACGAGCTCAGGCCGCCGCCTTGGGGCACGCGAGAGTCAATGTAGAGGTTGAGCGCCGGGACCTCGAAGCCGGACCGCGCCAGTTGCACCGCCACGCCGGCCACGTAATCGGACCAGTGCCGGGCGGGCCGCAAATCCGGAAGCGCAGCGATGGCGAACTCGCGCATCTCGCCCCGATTCGCCGAGTAGACCCGCAGCTTGCCGTCTCCGTTCGGCGCCGCCGCGATGTAGCAGGCTAGCTCAAGGGCCACCGGACAAACGAACCCAAGGTTATAGTCCGTGTGCTCGCCGATCAGGTTTACACGCCCCGGGGCGCGGTACACGGCCGGCATGGCGCCGGTCCCGAAGCTCTGCCGGAAGGATTCGATTATGCCGCGCGGCGGGCCATCCATAGCATCACCACTCCAACGACGAGAAACATGGCCCCGCTCCACAGGTTGACGTTGTGGTCCGCGAGGGGAGCCCGGCTGCCCGGGGCGATCAGTCCGCAGGCGCACAGGAGCACCCCGTAGAGGGTGAAGAGGATTCCGGACGGCGTGCGAAGGTCCCACATACGCGATTACCAGAAGAGAAGATTCAGCAGAACGCAAGCGACGGCGGCCACGACCGAGAGCGGCAGGGGCCGCATATACCAAACGACATGTGCTTCGTGCGGGATCTTCGTGACCCCGTAGACGAGGCCTTCCAGCTCCTTCTCCGCCCTCGCCCGGGTGACCAGGCTCACGAGGATCGTGACGAGGAAACAGGCCGTCCACGCGTTGATCGCCACCCAGAAGTTCTGCGCCATGACGCTCGGGAACTCGTGAAGATTCCCCAGCCAGCCGCCCTTTCCTTCGGCCAGCGTGAGCCCGTGGGTGAACGCGGCGGCGGCGGTGCCGGTCAGCAGGCCGGTGAAAGCGCCGTGGCCGGTGGAGCGCTTCCAGAACATGCCGAGCAGAAAGGTGGCGAACAGGGGGGCGTTCACAAACCCAAAGACAAGCTGGAGCAAGTCCATGAGGTTGTTGTAGAGCGTCGCGATGTAGGCGGCGCCGATCGAGAGCAGCGTGCCGGCGATCGTCGTCATCCGGCCC
>CAYRPT010000190.1:0-7202 GCA_964425895.1 uncultured Solibacteraceae bacterium
GGCCGGGGCCGGTGGCGGTAGGGGGAAGGCGATGGGCTCAGCGAGCGAGTTCTTGTGTACGGCCATGGACGCCAGGGACGCGGGCCCTTAGGTGTTCCATCGGCAACTCCGGACGCGAGGTTTAGCCTTTTCTCCACATCGGGTCAGGCTTGCCGGCCTCACCAGGCCTGAGCCCGGTTGCCGGCGAGGACGCATCCGGCCTTCGGCACCCGTGAGGGAGGGCGGTCAATCCCCTCGCGGCGCGCGGCGCCTGGCAGTCGTCCGGCGCTTGCCCGGCACGAGGTGCTTACCCGATACCGACCAGCGGCCGAGCCGGTACGACAGGCCGTAGCCGGAAGTCAGGTTGGCAATGGTCACGGTCACGGAACCGCCTGCGTCGCAGGCGTAGGTCTCTTCAATCTCCTGATTCAAGACCCGCTCGCAGTGTCCGATGCCGACGCCCGCCAGTTGTGGGTGGTCCCGCAGGGACGGGTCAAAGGGGAAGAGGATCTCATCCCAGATGGTGATATCACCGTCAGGCCGGCCGCCGTCGCCGCGGTGACTGCATTCGAGGTAACGGAAGTGCCCGATGTTGTGGACCGGGCGGTAGCGGCGCAGTACTGTCACCGGGGGCTCCTTGGGGCCAGGGAGCGGCGTTCCCTTCTCAAAGAGCGGATCGAACACGATCGTGTGGCCCGCGTCGCCTTCGCGCCAAACGCCGAAATAGCGGGTGAACCGGTCCCGCAAGCGGTAGCCCGCCTGCTCGTCGGCCTGGATCGCCAGCCCGATCGCGGTGGCCGAGTGGGTGTAGCCCGATCGCCGGACGCGGCGGGCATAGACCTCGCGGAGGGCCCGGGGCACCAGAGGCATGGCGCTTGCTCCGCCGGTGACGTAGAGGGCATCGGGTTCGGCCCGGTGCGCCGCGAGCAGATCCTTGACGGCGTGGATCGTTTCGTCCACCAGGGGGCGGCATCGCTCGTAGTACTCGTCCACCGCCACGGCGACGCTTTCCCAATCCGGGCGAACCGCCTCCAACTCAATGCGGATCCTGCGCGTGTTGGCGTGCAGCGCTTCCTTCTTACGGCGGCATTCCTCGTGCAGCCGGAACCACTGCGCCTGAGTCAGATTGTCGCGGGCGCGCAGCGGGATCCGGGCTTCGTCCATCGCCATTTCAGCGAGCACCGAGTCGAAATCATCGCCCCCGAGCGTCGGGATGCCCTCTGAGGCGATTACCGAGTGCGTCTGCTCCTCGCTCGCAACCAGGGAAGCGTCGAAGGTACCCCCGCCCAGGTCGTATACCAGCAGAAGCCCGGAACCCCTGGCCGGCGCCCGCCCGGCGCTTGCATGAGCGAACTCGACGGCCGCCGCCGACGGCTCGTTCAGCAGCCCCAACACCTCAAACCCCGCCCTGCGAAAAGCCTCCACCGTAAGAAACCGCTGGTTGCCGTTCGCGTTCGCGGGCACGCCCAGCAACACCTCCAGCGCCTCACCGGAGGGGACCGCGAGGCTCGATCGCTCCAACAGAGCGCACCGCAGCGCGCCCACGAGGTCCGTCAGCAGATCGAGCATGCCCACGTCGTGCCCGGCGATCTCGACCCTCGTCTCCGGCCCGGCGTCCTCGAGGTAGCGCTTCAGGGACCGGATGATGGTCCATTGCTCGTCTTCCTGCGAGAGCCAAGCCTCCCAGCCACAGCGCCGCTCGGTCTCCCGGACCGCGACGAGGGGAGGATACCAATCGCAAGTCTCCCCCTCCGGTGTCTCGAACGAAACGAGCGGGTAGTTGCCGCGATCCACCGCCGCGACCACAATGCGGGTTGTGCCAAAGTCGATGCCAAGTCTCATTCGCGTGCGGGGCTACTCGTCCGGGGCGAGACCGAGCAGCTCGACTTCCATGACAAGGTTCTTTCCCGCCAGCGGATGGTTGCCGTCCACTGTGATCTGGTCTCCGTCGACACCGGTAACGAGCACGTCGGACTCGTGTCCGTCGGCGTGCCGCACTCGCAGAGAGACGCCCACTTCCACCGCCACATCAGTCGGGATCATGCGGCGGTTCAGGGTGGCAGTCATCTCGCCGTGATACGGTCCATAGGCCTGTTCGGGCGGTATTACCACACTCTTCCGCTCTCCGGGCGTCATGCCAATCACGGCGGATTGGAGGCCCGGGATGACCGAGGTGGTGCCGATCACGAACTCCTTGGCTTCCTTGTTGCGGGTGGTGGCGAAAACGGATCCGTCTTCGAGCTTGCAGGTGTAATGCACTTTGACCCGGTCGCCGGCCTTGGCGGCGGTGACGGCACCGGGTTGGGTTTCGTGTTGCATCAGAACTGTGACCCATCTTCCCACGCCCGGGTTCACGTATGCTAGTCTCTCGTCTGTGACTCCTTCCCGGGCCGTGCCCGGCAACGCAGCCGGAGGAGTCGCGGCGCCGCCTTCCGTCCGGTAGATCAGCCGGGAGACCGGCGGCGTGCGCAATCGATAAAGGAGTTGGTTGACCGATGAAGAGAATCGCATTACCGATGGCGGCGTTACTGGTCGCCGGTGGCGCTGCTCCCGTCCTCGCCCAGTTGGGTATGTGGTCGAAAGAGCAGCGGGTGGAGTTCACGCGGGAGTGGAAGGGCGAGCGGTTTCCGGACGGCCGGCCCAAAGTTGCCGACGATCTCGTGAAGCGGCTGAGCAACGTCAGTGCGGAAGAGGCTTGGGGGGTGCTGCGCGGCCACCGCTACAACCTCCAGTTCGAGGGCAACTGGAAGGTGATCAACCCCAGCCCGAAGCGCCTGGCGGGCCGCGTGGTCACTGCCGTCTTCATGCCCCGCCGCCCGGACGTCAACGCCGTGATCGATGATTACGGCAAGAAGGAAGAACGAGTGAGCCGGGGCCAGAACTCGTGGGTCATCGACACGCTCGTGCCCGGCGATGTTCTGGTGGTCGACCTGTTCGGCAAGATCAAGGACGGCACCTTCGCGGGCGATAACCTGGCGACCTCGATTTTTGCGAAAACGGGCACGGGACTCGTGGTGCACGGCTCCGTGCGGGACACGACCGGCATTCAGCAGATCGAGGGGATGCAGGTCTACGTACGCGGCATGGACCCTTCCGCCATCGCGGACGTCACACTCATGGGCATCAACGTGCCCATTCGCATCGGTGAAGTCACGGTAATGCCCGGCGACATCGTGGTCGGCGATCCGGAGGGGCTCACGTTCATCCCGCCGCAATTGGCCGCGGAAGTGGCCGACCGGGCGGAACTGACCCAGGCCAGAGATGAGTGGGGCCACCAGATGCTTCGTGAGGGCAAGTACACGCCGGGCGAGATCGATACGCGGTGGAGCGAGAAGATGATCCAGGAGTTCAACGCCTGGGCCGAGCAGAAAGGATACAAAACGCGAATGGGCAAGAGGAAGGAAGAATAGCGGTCCGGCGCCCGCCGGGACCTCCGTTTACCGCATTTGCTCCTTCGGAACCTTGAGGTTCGGGGCCGCCGGAGCGGGGGTGCCGGAGCGACTGGCTTCGAGCAGCCCCGTCAGGTCTTCGGCGGCCGTGGCCGGCTCGATCTGGCGAAGAGCGACCCCCAAACCGGCGGCCACCACCTGGAGCAGACGCAGGTCACGGTTCGCAAAGCTCTCGCGCTCGGTGCTATAGACGGCCAGGACCCACGCGGTTTCCCCGGCGTCGGGCACGGGCACTGCCAGGGCGCACCGCAGGATCGTGTACTGCTCCCCCGCGTTGAGATAGCCGGCTTCCACCACCGGGTTGCCGTTAAGGATCGGCTTGCCGATCCGCGCGACCCAGCCCGCGAGCCCTTCGCCAACCGGAATTCGCAACCGGCGGAAGTAACGCGTATCCTGGCCGCTGACGTAGACCGGGGCGACGTGGAGGCCGCTCCGACGGTAGAGAACGAGAGTTTCGAAACGCACCAGCCGGCCGATCACGATCTCGAACTGCGGCATGACCTCCGTCACCTTCAGTACCGGCCCGCTGAGCAGGCGGCGTATCTCTCGCACGGTGTCCGCCTCCGCCGGGGTCATTCCGGTGACATTGGCGATCGGTTCCTCGGCGCAATGCAGGCCGGCGGCCGGCGCGCTCCCCTGCCTGACGGCTCCGGGCCGGGCTGTTTGTGCCGCGGCGCGGATGGTGGCCTGGGCCATCGTGTCCCAAGCCGTGAAGTTCTCTACGAGAATCTCGACGAGCCGCGGATCGAACCGCACTCCGGATTGAAGAACGATCTCCTGTACCGCATCTTCGAGCGGCATCGCGCGGTGGTAAGGACGGTTGGAGGCCAGGGCGTCCAGAGAGTCGGCGATCGCCAGAATCCGCGCCCCGATCGGAATCTCCTCCCCCCGCAGGCCGTCCGGATAACCCTGGCCGTTCCACAGCTCATGGTGATGCCGCACGATGGGCGCCACTGGATACGGGAACTGAATTCGCTCGACGATTTCGGCCCCGATGACCGTGTGGGTTTTGACTTTTTCGAACTCCTCCCGGGTCAGGCGGCCTGGCTTGGAAAGGATATGTTCGGGCACCGCCAGTTTGCCGATGTCATGCAGAATCGCCGCCGCGCGGACCGCTTGGACCCGCTCTTCCGATAACCCGGCCGCCTTGGCCATCTCAACGGCGTAAACCTGGACGCGTTCCAGGTGCTCGCGGGTATCGTTATCCTTGGCCTCGATGGCCGCCGCCAGCGCCTCGATGGTCCGCACGTGGATCCTGGACATCTCGCTGGCATGCACGGCTTCGCCCTCCAGGCGATCCAGGTGGAGACGGTAGGACTTGTAGACCAGGTAGAGCGCCGGCAGCGCCAACAGGGTCGTCTGATAGCCTATGTTTCGGTTAAGTATGAAGATCGCCCCGGCGAGGGCGGCGCCGAACAGATAGTAGGAGAAAGACCACACGTAGCAACGGCGCCACACAAGAGCGGGCGCCTGCCCCTCGTTGAAGGCGATCATCGCCGCAACCGGAAATGTGCTCAGCAGGTAGTAGGCGCACCCGACCAGCGCCAGGCGAAGGCCGATGCTGTCCTCGAACGTCCCGCCCATCAAGGGGTGATGAAGAAGGCGGTACGTACAGGCCACCGCCACCATGATGATGCCCACCTGCAAGGCGACTTGCCAGACTGAGGGCCAGCTCCGCGCCCGCCAGCACAACTGGAGGACTGTACCCGCCGCCGCCATGACGAGGGTCTCCGGTAGACTCAGTTCGAGCAGCGCCAGAAATATGAAAATGTAGTTCACCGAGATGTACCCGGTGATCCCCGGCAGCCGTACCTTCAGGCACGAAGCGACAAGAAAGATAAACAAGTAGAGACAGTAGCGGCTCAAACCGGTGGACTCCCAGGTGGCCGCCCCGTGCAGGAAGGCCACCCAACCGATGAGCGCCACCAGAGTCAGGAACGCCTTGGCCCCGCGCTCGACGCCGGTGATGACCGCCCGGCGCGGCAGAAAGGAGCCGTAAGAACTCGAATCCGTCGTTTCTGTTAACGGACAGGTCGAAGTTCCGGCCGCTGGCGCCTCGCCGGGCGCCGGACGTTTCACCGCGAAAGCCAGATATCCCGAGTCCAAGCCGCTGTTCCTTCCCACCCTCGCCCAGCGAACGGTATAGTCCCGCCTTGGGCGAGATAGATACGACACCTAAGGAGCACGGTGAATTCCACGGCCGCTAACACATAAGTAATTAAAAAATATGGAGTTATGTCAGATCGTGCGAAAACCGTCCCGGAGTCAGAATGTCCCAACTCGGCCGTTTTGTCACTTCCTGTAAATGGCGGCCGTGGCCGGCCGAATCACGGAATCTGAGGCGAAAACCGGTAGCGCACCACTCAGGGATTCCGGATACCTCGGGCGAACGTCCGAACCTGCCCTGCGTGTTTCACTTGATAATCCGCGACCGGACTGGCGCCGTCCCGTGCGGCCGGACTACCCCGTCCGCGGTTGCGACAGATCGTCCCAATCCGGGATCGGCTACCCTTAAGAGGAATGATCGAGGCGGTGGCGGTGCTTCTCGTATTGTGGACCGGCATGGCCGCCGAGGCCGCGGATCCCTACGGGGAGATGGTGGAACGGTGGCGGCGGGATCGTGAGGAACGGCTTCGGGCAGACACCGGTTGGCTGACGGTGGCCGGGTTGTTCTGGCTCAAGGAGGGTGAGCAGACGATCGGTTCCGGGGCCTCGTGCGACATCGTTTTGCCGGATCACTCAGCGGCCGCGACTCTGGGAACCGTTGTCCGGCAGGGGGGAAGGATCACGCTCCGTTTCGCCGACCCCGCTCGCCCGCCGCTCGAGTTGAAGCCGGATTCGACCGGAGAACCGACGTTGGTTGAGGTTGGAGATCTGACGTTGCTCGCCATTCGACGGGGCGACAAGATAGGCCTTCGGCTGCGGGACAAGCGAAGCGCGTTACGGCGCGACTTCCGGGGATGCCGGTGGTATCCGGTGAAACCCGAGTATCGCGTGCAGGGACGGTTCCTCGCGTATCCCAAAGCGCGCAAGTTGCGTATCACCTCCGTGGTGGGCACGTCGGAGGAAGAAGAGAGCCCCGGCGAGGTGGAGTTCGAGTGGGGCGGCAAGCAATTTCGCCTCGTTCCGGTACGGGACGGTGATTCCTTGTGGTTCATCTTCCGGGATGCCACCAGTGGCAGAACCACTTACGGAGGCGGCCGATTCCTCTCTGCCGACCTGCCGAGGGATGGGACCGTAACGCTTGATTTCAACCAGGCGTTCAATCCCCCATGCGCTTTCAACCCGTACACGACGTGCCCGATCCCCCCTGCCGGGAACCGGCTCGGCTTCGCGGTGGAGGCCGGGGAAATGGCCTACGAACCGCAGTAAGGGGCTACGCGACGAACTTCGCCCCGAGTTGGAACATGCGGCCTACCGGGGCGCAGTGGCGCACCTCGGCGCTGGTCTCCCACTCCTTCGAGGGAACACCGATGGTAATGAGGGAGCCCGCCGGCACGCTCACGGGCGCCTGCAAACGCATCCCCCCGCGGGATACATCAAGACACCGGCCACGGACCTTGCGGGAAACGCCGTCGGCGTCCTTCCAGGAGATCCAGGCAACCGAGTCCACCGGCATTCGCTCGTATGCCCTCCGATTACTCTCGGTGGCGGCTTCCATCGAAGAAGCTTATCGGCCGATCTTGGCGCATCGATCACGGCGCCGGAAAACGTTGACGTGCCCCGCCGAGGTGCGGGGCGGCGCCTAAAGCCCCGCCGAGGGATGCCGTTGCC
>CAYRPT010000191.1:0-2128 GCA_964425895.1 uncultured Solibacteraceae bacterium
GTGTTCGATCCGAGCTTCATCAGCGGGGCTCCGAAGCTGAGCGAACTTATCGCGCTGTTCCGGAAGCGCCACGGGGAGCTTTTTGCTCATGTCGCTCCGACCGACGAGGGTTTTATCGGGCACAAGGGCCGCCGCCTGTTATCGGTGCTGAACCGGAAGAAGCTCGAGCGGGTACTCGCTTACATGCTCGACGAAAGCGAATTCCTTGGGCCATACGGGATTCGCTCCTTATCTCGTTATCACCTGGATCACCCGTTCACATTCCGGGTGGGAACCAACGAACACAAGGTGCAGTACCTTCCGGCGGAGTCGAACAACGCGATGTTCGGCGGAAACTCCAACTGGCGCGGCCCGGTCTGGATGCCGGTGAATGTGCTGTTGATCCGCGCCCTGCTGAACCTCTATGCGTTCTATGGGGACGAGTTCCAGGTTGAGTGTCCCACCGGTTCGGGCAAGCGGATGACGCTGTTTGAAATTGCGGAAGAAATCGCTCGCCGGGTGGCGGGCATTTTCCTGCGAAACGCCGAGGGGCGGAGGCCGGTCTACGGTGGAACCGCAAAGTTCCAGGAAGATCCCCACTGGCGGGATTTGATCCTGTTCTACGAGTACTTCCACGGGGACAACGGAGCGGGGCTGGGCGCGAGCCATCAGACCGGGTGGACCGGCCTGATCGCAACGTTGCTCGACCTTTTTGGTCGCATCGACGCAAAGGATGTGTTGGAGTCCGAGCGCGTAGGCTTGGCCGCGCAGATCATCAAGGAGCAGGCATAACGGCAAACCGGGGAACGCGTATGAGTGAGTAGGGACGGAGGGCCGCCATCCGGGACCTCTCACGGAGCCGCCACTTCCGAAGGCAGCAACCTTCCGGCCGCCTCGCCGAGCGACATCAGGATCATGTAGGTCAAACCCCAGATCACCTTTCCTTCGTAGGCGATTCCGGGCAAGCGCACCGGCTTCCCCCCGCGTTCCCAGTCGAAGGACGTCCAGTTGGCCCGGTCCCAAATGTGCCGCACCGGGACCCAGAAGGCGGCGGCCACCTCATCCGTGCACGGCTGGAGCGCCGGCAGGACATCACCCGCGTAGTAGCCGAACGGAGACAAGACGTCGCGGGTCACGCGACCGCTGTGCCGGATGTACAGTTCGTCGAGCGGACCGAGGAACTCGGCGGCTGCCAGATCCAGACCGACTTCCTCCAGCGTCTCACGCTCCGCCACATCCCGCGGCGTCCCGTCGTGATCTTCTGCGCGCCCGCCGGGGAGGGCCATCTGCCCCGACCAGGGATCGCCGCCCCGCGTGACGCGCTGGATGAGACAGAGCGCGAGATCATCCGGGAAGCCGGCAAAGACCAGTGCAACCGCGGCCCGGCCGGCCTGCGCCTCGAGTTCCCGCGGGCGGCGTTCTCCGATGGCCCGGTGGAGCGTCTCCAATCGCCAGGGTTCCGCCATCAAGAATCAACGTACCATGCCGGGGCCGGCGGCCCCGGCGGCCCGGCGTGAGCGTGAACGGACGGTGCAACCGCCGTGCTACCGTGAAAATCACCTTATGACAACGGTGACCCATCTCGAGTGCTCGGCGTGCGGTGGAACCTATGAAGCCGGCCACGTCTGGAATGTGTGCGAATGCGGCAAACCATTGCTCGTTCGCTACGATCTCGAGCGGGCGAAGAGGACTTGGAGCCGGAGCTGGATCGCCAACGGGCCGTCTACGATGTGGCGATACCAGCCCATACTCCCCGTACGCCGGCCGGAATCCATCGTGTCGCTGGGCGAGGGCTTCACACCGCTGATCCGCGCGCGGCGCATCGAGCGGCATACGGGCTGTGAAAACCTGTGGTTCAAGGATGACGGGCTCAACCCGACCGGATCGTTCAAAGCCCGCGGAATGTCGTGCGCGGTGTCCATGGCCGTTGACCTGGGAATCCGCAAGCTGGCCGTGCCGTCGGCCGGCAACGCCGCCAGCGCCCTGGCCGCCTACGCAGCGGCGGCCGGTCTGGAAGCGCACATCTTCATGCCCCGCGATGTGCCACGGGCCAACTACCTTGACTGTGTCTCCTTCGGCGCCAGGGTGACGTTGGTGGACGGCTTGATCAGCGACTTGTTCTCTTTGTTCTTCGCCTCAAGCGTTGCGT
>CAYRPT010000191.1:2138-7199 GCA_964425895.1 uncultured Solibacteraceae bacterium
GACCGCGAGGGCTGGTTCGACGTCAGCACGCTCCGGGAACCCTACCGGATCGAAGGAAAGAAAACGATGGGGTACGAGATCGCGGAACAGTTCCACTGGAGCCTCCCGGACGCTGTTCTCTACCCCACCGGAGGGGGCGTCGGGCTTATCGGCATGTGGAAAGCATTCGCCGAGCTCGAGGCTCTCGGCTGGATCCCGTCGAAGCGGCCGAAGATGATCGCGGTACAGGCCGCGGGCTGCCAGCCGATAGTCCGGGCGTTCGAGCGGGGAGCCCAGGAGAGCCGCTTCTGGGACGGCGCCTACACGGTGGCCAGCGGCCTCCGCGTTCCGAAACCCCTGGGCGATTTCCTGGTTCTGGACGCGCTTCGCCAGAGTGGCGGCGGCGCCGTCGCTGTAACGGATGAAGAGCTGATGGACGCCACGTCGCGTTTGGCCGCTGAGGAAGGCCTGTTTGTGGCGCCCGAGGGTGCCGCTTGCGTGGCCGCCCTGCGCAAGCTCGTCGCCGCCGGCGTATTGCAGCCCACCGACCGGACGGTGGTCTACAACACGGGAACCGGCTACAAGTATCTCGAAGCTTACGCCACCCGCTATCCGCAACCCGCCGGCGAGGAGGACAAGCTCGGGGGACTCATCACGCCGCGATAGGCGACAGAGGGAGCCGCCGATTCATTCCGTGGGCACGTATAGCCAGCGGTTCACCACACGCCCCAGATCCCCGGCGGTCACCGGCTTGCTCAGGTAGTCGTCCATGCCGGCCGTCAGACACTGTTCCCGGTCGCCTTCCATGGCCCGGGCAGTCATAGCGACGATTGGTATGGAGGCGCCATTCCTCAGTCCCCGGATCCGTCCCGTTGCCTCCAGACCGTCCATTCCGGGCATATTGACGTCCATCAGTACCAGATCGTAGTCGCCCTCCCGCACCGCCTCGATGGCATCCAGGCCGCTTGCGACGGACCTCACCCGGCACCCGTGGCTGGCAAGCAGCCGCTCCGCGACGATCCGGTTGACCTCATTGTCCTCAACCACCAGGACCCGGCGCCTTCCGTTCACGCCGGCGGGCGCTCGAGGCGCCGCATCCCCACTGTCCCCGCCCGCGGCTTCCTCACCAACACCGGAGGTGACGACCACATCGCCGGGCGCCGCCAGCGGTAGGGCAAACCAAAACATGCTCCCACCAGCCACCCGGCTCTCGCACCCGATTTCGCCTCCCATCATCTCCACCAGGTGCTTCGAGATGGACAGACCGAGCCCTGTTCCGCTGTAGCGCCGCGTGCTCGTGCTGTCCAATTGGGTGAAGTCCTGGAAAATGATCTCCTGCTGATCGGCCGGGATCCCGATCCCCGTATCCCGAACCTCGAATCGTAGCCGCGGTCCGTTCGCGCCGTTCGCGTCGACGTCCACCCTTAGGGACACCTCGCCCGTCTCGGTGAACTTGATCGCGTTTCCAATAAGGTTCACCAGAACCTGCCGGATCCGTCCGGCGTCGCCCACGAGAACCCGCGGCACCTCCGGTTCCACGACGGAGAGCAGGCGCAGCCCTTTGCCGGCCGCCTGCGGCTGCAGCAGCGTAACGATGGCCCGGATCGCCCCCCGCGGCTCGTAGGGGGCCTTTTCAATTACCATGCGCCCTGCTTCGATCTTCGATAGATCGAGAATGTCGTTCACGATGCGCAGCAGGGCTTCCGTGGAGGCCTTGGCGGCTTCCGCGAACTGGCGCTGCTCGGCTGCAAGGGCAGTGCCAAGAAGCAGCTCGTTCATACCGAGAATGCCGTTCATCGGCGTGCGGATCTCGTGACTTATGGCCGCGACAAAGCGGCTTTTCGTCTCCGTCGCCTCGCGAGCCGACGCCAGCGCCAGGGCCAGTTCCTGGTTCTTCAGCCGCAGTTCGCGGGCGGACGCTTCAAGCTGTTGCTCCGCCTCGTAGCGTTCCGTGATGTCCTTGGCCACCGCATAGATCAGGCCGGTTTCAGCCGAGAGCCGCGACGCCCACAGCAGGCGGCGATAGCCGCCGTCGGCGCACCGGAGGCGGTTCTCAAACGCCTGTACCGGCGCGCCAAACCGCAGCCGCCGGAGCATCTCCCCGGTGGCCTGGCGATCTTCCGGGTGGACGAAGTCGACGAGCGGCGCCCTTCTCATTTCGTCGGTTCGGTGCCCCAGAAGCTTCTTCCACGCCGGATTGATTTCGAGCAGGCGGCCGTCCGGACCGGCCACGCACATCAGATCGATCGACAGGTTGAAAAGCCGTTGCCGCTCTTCGTCGGCCCGCCGCCGCTCGAGGGCCAGAACCTCGATCTGCATCGCCCTCTCCCGGGTTTTGTGCGCCAGGTGTACGGTGGCGCCCAACATCGCCGCCACCAGAAACCCGAAAAGCAGCGTTACCTCCGGAAGCGGGTTCTCAAAGGACTCGAGCCAAGTCCTGGTCGGCCACACCACCAGTCGGGGGGTGGCGTCAAAGAACGGCGCGGAGCGTTCCCGCTTCCAGGCCGGATTCGCCGGGCCCTCACCGTCCGTCGCGACGCCTCGCTGGTAGACCCGCTCCCTCCCGTCGTAGATGGCGAGCGAGAGCCGGCGGGCGCTCCGCTCGGACCCTAGAACGGATTCCAGCAGAAGCGTTGTGTCGATCGTCGCCGTGGCGTAGCCGCCTGGTTGCCCGCCGCTGGGAACCGCCACGTAGACTTGCATGTCGTGCGTGTCCGGAATCAGGTCGGAGCGCATGACCGCGAAGCCGTTCATGGAACAGAACCGGACCACGTCCGCGCAGGAAACCCCCCCGTCATCGGGTCCTCGCCGTAACCGGCCGCGGTGGGCCGGAGCGGACTCGCTCCACAGCGTCCGGCAATCCGGTGAGCGCCAGGTCACCTCGACATATCCGGGATTCGCTTCAAGAAATCGCCGGGCCCAGATCCCCCAGGCCTCGTCGGGGGAAGATTCGGTGAACGGAGCCCCCGGCAGGTATCCGCCAAAGGCGAGCACCCGGGCATTCACCGCCGCCGCCAGATACTGCGTCAAGTGTTCGGTTTCCATGTCGAGCAGACGCTCAATCCGTGCGCGCCGCTCGTGCGACATAACCTGCCAAAGGCTAAGCGCGATCGCCACGGTGCCGGCCGTCACACCCAGCGGCGCCCAGTGCAGCTTCCTCCGGGCCGATGGCTCCGTGAAGCGGCGTGTCAGCGCGATCAGGGCAATTCCGAGCAGGGCGAACGATGCCGCGGTGTGCATCGCCATCGGCGCCAAACGCCCGCCTCCGTAGATAGACGTGGCCCCAGCCGCCCCGGCCACCACCATGGCGACAGCACCGGTGCTGACGACCGTGGCGGCGGCGCGCATTACCGTGAGCGAGAGGCGGTCCAGCGCTCTCCCGCCCGCGAAGAGAAAGGCCCCCCCCACCAAGAGGAAGCACAGGGCGGATTCCATCTCGACCAGTACCGGACCCGGGCGCGTGGAAGAACCGGCGGGCGCAATGAGAAACCACAACGGGTGAACTTCCCGGTCCCAGAGAAGTTCCAGGATACCGACAACACCCGAAAGGAAAACCGCGCTGCCGGTGACCAGGAGCCAAATCCTTAGGCGCCAGGCGGCCGCCAGGAGCCCGGTATTGCCGATCAGCAGGCCCAGCGCGGTCCCGTAGGCCATGGGACTGCGATGCTGGAAAAAGCGGGTCCACTCCGGGTTCTGCCACCACCAACCCGCCAACACTACGGTGCTGACCACCAGCCCCGGCAGCGCGGCCGCCAGTGTCCACCGGGGAAAACTCTCTCCCGGAGATGAACGCTCAGTCATTGCCAAGTGCAGCCAGACGTGTCTTTTCGCGTAACCCGCGCGCCGCCGCCGCGAGCGTTTCGCCGCTCCGGCCGGGAGTTTCCTTCCCCACAGTGGCGCATCATCGGCACGAGCTACCCTAACTGGCCAACAGTTCCGCTATCCGGTCGGCGTCATTCGGGACCACTTCCGGACAGTTCGCAAAACGGCCTTGGATCAGTTCGCCTGACGGTTTCCTCAGTTGTCCGGTATGGTATCGATACACATAATCCGGATCTTTTAATAGATTACCAGTCAGAACCGCCACCACATCGGCCGCGGAGTCGATCGTACCGGCTTCGGTGAGCTTCCGGATTCCAGCCAGCGTAGCGGCCGAGGCGGGCTCGCAGCCGATACCGGCGGCGCCGATCTGCGCCTTGGCGTCCGCGATCTCCTCTTCTGAAACATGCTCCACTACGCCTCCGGAGGAAAGGATCTCGAATCGGGCTTTGGGCCACGAAACCGGGTCGCCGATCCGTATCGCCGTGGCCAATGTTTCAGGATGCTGCTCCGGATCGAAGCCGCCCGTGCCGCCGGATTTCATGAACCGGTAGAAGGGCGCCGCCCCTTCCGCCTGTATCACGGCGAGGCGCGGCAAGCGCGCGATGAAGCCCCACGCATGGAGCTCGCGAATCGCCTTGCCGATGGCCGACACGTTCCCGAGGTTCCCGCCGGGGAGCACGATCCAGTCCGGGGCGCGCCAGTCCCGTTGATCCATCATTTCGATCGCGATCGATTTCTGCCCTTCGATCCGGAACGGGTTGATGGAGTTGAGCAGGTAGATGCCCAGCCGCTCCGCGAGCTCCCGCACGAGTGCCAGAATTTGATCGAAGTTGGCCTCCACCTGCAGCGTTCGCGCGCCGTATTCGAGGGCCTGAGCCAGCTTTCCATAGGAGATGTTGCCGTGGGGGATGAAGATGATCGGCTTCAGGCCGGCCGCCGCGGCGTACGCCGTCATCGAGGCGGAGGTGTTCCCCGTGGATACGCACGCCACCCGGCTCATACCCAACCGGACCGCCTGAGTGGCGCCGCAGGTCATCCCGTTGTCCTTGAACGAACCCGTGGGGTTGAAGCCCTGATGTTTGAACGAGATATTTTCGAGGCCCCCGTAGAGAGCTGCTTTGTGCGAGGCCAGCAGCGGGGTATTGCCCTCCCGCAGCGTAACGGGATGGACGCCGTCGTCAAGAAACGGAAACAGTTCGCGGTAGCGCCAGACGCCGCTTTGGTTCAACGGCGAATTGTCCAGGCGTCGCTCGCGAAATA
>CAYRPT010000192.1:0-7151 GCA_964425895.1 uncultured Solibacteraceae bacterium
AAAGGAAGATCGACCGGCCACGGGTCGGAGTGATCGGATGATCGATCGTGTTGTACGTGTACGCCGGAATCACGCGGCTGGTGCGGATTCCCTCCAGCGAGTTGGGACCGCTCAGGCCCTGGAAATTGATGAACTCGAAGTACTCCTGCGATGTGGTGGTCAGGGGCTCGACGTTCTGGCGGTCGTAGCCGTAGGTCAGGCTGACCCGGGCGAACGAGCGGCGGAGCGGATAGCTGACGAACGTCGTGAAGCCATAGCCCTGGGAAGTATAGTTCAACAGGTTGCTCTGCCCCAGAGCGTTGAAGATCGGCAGCAGGTTGCGGCCCGTCAGAATCGAGAGCTCGCGGCCCTGGTCGAAGTCGAAGAAGCTCGTGTAAACCGTGAAGCCCGCCTGAATGGGACGATCGAACAGGTAAGGCTCGGTGAACCCGAACGTCACGTTCCGCATGCGGGTTCCGACCTGGGCGTCGATGGACAGCGTCTCCCCCAAGCCAAGGAAGTTGTTCGTGGCGTAGCCGAAGCCGAGGAACGAGCCGGCAATGCCGGACACCCCGCCCGTCATCGAGACCGAGTTCTTGCCCCGCTCCTTGACGTTCAGCGTGATATCAACGGTGTTGGTCTTGGTGTCGCGGCGGATATCGGCGGCCTCCTCCTCTTTCAGCACTTCGAAGTATCCCAACTGGTTGAGGCGCAGGAGGCTGACTTCCCACAACCGCGTGTTGAACATGTCGCCTTCATCGATGAGCAGTTCGCGGCGGATCACCTTGTCGCGCGTGGTGGTGTTGCCGGAGAAATCGATGCGGCGCACGAAGAACTGGTCACCCTCATCGATAGAGAGCGTCATATCGATCTGGTCCGAGCCGGGTTGGGGCTCGAAATAGGGATCGGGGACCATGTCGATGTAGCCGAACTCCCCGTAGAGCTTACGCAGGTTCTCCAGGCCTTCCCGCAGCTTCTTGGTCGAGAAGACGTCGCCTTGATCCATCTTGAAGAGCGGCCGCATCAAGGTCTGGGGCGTGCGGAACAGTTTGACTCCTTCAAAGGTGATCCGGTTCAACTTGTACTGCCGGCCTTCCTCGATCTGGAGCGCGAGGTCCGCCTTTTTGCCCGGCTTGTTCGGGTAGAACAAGGGAATCCGGAACCAGCCGCCGCCGGTGTCTTGCATGGTCACGGTGTGATCGACAGCGCGGGCAGTGAAGTAGCCCCGTTCCTGATAGAAGTTGCGGACTCGATCTTTGTCCTCTTCCAGCTTCGTTGAGTCGAAGGCCTTGGAGAAAAGACCTTCAAAAAAGATGGAGTGAGGAATGCCGATGGGTTTCAGGTTGGCCATGGCCCGGATCACTTCCCGGTCGCCGAAGATCTCGTTGCCCAGGATGTCGATTTTGCCCACCTTCACCTTCGGCCCTTCGTCGATCTTGAAGGTGATTTCGAGCGACGACGGCGGGATCTGGCGGATCTGCGGTTCGACGACGGCGAATTGGCGGCCGCGCTCGGCGAGGAATTCCTTCAGCACAATCGTCGCCCGCTGGATCTTGTTAGGGTCATACTGCGTCTCGACGGCCAGCCCGACGCGGCGCTCCTTGAAGCGATCCAGAATCTCGGAGATCTGGATCGACTTGTTGCCCTCGTACTTGATGGAACGGACGACGCGGCGTTCCTCCACACGGAACCGCACAATCCAGCCGTACTTGCCGGGCTCGCGTTCGAGAACGATGTCGTCGAAGCGGCCGCTGTTCCAGAGCGACATGAAGTCGCGGTGGAGCGCCTGGAGGTCAAGCTTGTCGCCCTTCTTGGAGAAGATCATCGCCCGCAGCGTCGCCTGGGGGACGCGCCGCGCGCCGCGAAACTCCACGGTTTCAATGACGTCTTCGATCTTCGCGGGCGCCGCCGGCTCGGCTGGCTTTTCCGGAGTCTCGAATGGAGACGGCTCCTGGGGCGGTTTCGGCTTCGCTGGAGCAGGCGCCTCGGCCTCCTGCGGCCTCTCGAACGGGCTCTGGCTCCGGGGCTCCTGAGAGGGCTGCTGCGCTGCGGGGGATGGATCCGGGATAGCTGCCGCAAGCACGAGCAAAGACAACACCGAGGACAGGCGTAAACGCCTGATTTGCATCATGTGCAGCGAGTATCCTTTCCAAGCCGCGCCCACTTGTAGACGTTACCTTGCTTCACTGGGTTTCACGCGAGGCCGCGCGGCGTGGGACGAATTTATCATTGTAGCGGAATCGAACCCGCACCGGAAGGCATTCCTACGGCGTCGCCGGCGCCGTCCATAACGCCAGGACCACGCCGAACCGCTATCCTAGCACAGCACCGCCCGCCCGGAGCGTATACTAGAGGACTTGACTACGGACCAAGAATGACGTCCAGAGTGGTAGTGACCGGGATCGGGGCCGTGAGTCCCAATGGCATCGGGCGCGAGGTTTTCTGGGACGCAACGCGTAACGGCGTCAGCGGCGTGGCACGTATCAGCCGGTTCGATCCCTCGCAATTTCCGGTGCAAATCGCGGGCGAGGTGAAGGACTTCCCGGAAGAGGACTACGTCTCGGCCAAGGACCGCCCTCACGTATCGCGCTCCGCGCCTTTGGCCATTGCGGCCACCCAGGAAGCGCTGAACGACGCCGGGCTCGATCCGGCCGCAATGTCGCGCGACGAGCTCCGGGAGATCGGCGTGATGCTCGGTTCGGGCGGCGGCAGCCAGGAGTTTACCGAGGAACAGTATCGCCTCTACTACGCGGGACAACAGAAACAGTGCAGTGTTTACGCGATACCGACGTCGACCATCGGAACACTGGCCAGCGAGGTTTCGATGCGCTTTGGGTTCCGCGGGCTGAGCCACGTGATTTCCACAGGGTGCACCAGCTCGACCGATGCCATCGGCTACGCCTACCGGCACATTCGCTCCGGGGTTGCCGACGTCATGGTGGCCGGTGGAGTAGACGCTCCGATCGCTCCGCTGATTCTGCGCGGCTTTCTGCTGATGCGCATCCTCTCGCGCTCGTGGAACCATGAGCCCACACGCGGCTCCCGGCCATTCTCCCGGGATCGCGACGGCTTCGTGATCGCCGAAGGCGCGTGGTTCTTTGTGCTGGAGAAACTGGAGCGCGCGCGGGTACGCGGCGCACACATTTACGGCGAGGTGGCCGGCTATGGCTCCACTTGCGAGGCGTTTCACCGGGTCCGCCTGGAAGAGTGCGGAGAGGAGCCGGCCCGCGCGATGCGGCTGGCCATGAGCGAGGCCTCCATCGGTCCGGAGAACGTGGATTACGTGAACTACCACGGCACCTCCACCGAGCTCAACGACCGGATTGAGACGCGCGCCATGAAAATCGCGTTTGGCAGGCACGCTGAGCGGGTGCCGGGCTCCTCGCTCAAGAGCCTGATCGGACACCCGCAAGGGGCTTGCGGCGCCGCCGGCGTGGCGGCCACGCTGCTGGCCATGAGGGATGGAGTCGCCCCGCCGACGCTGAACGTCGACGTTCCCGACCCGGAATGCGATCTCGACTACATCCCGTCGTCCAGCCGGCCGCTCGCCATCGAACACGCGGTGGCCAACTGCATCGCGTTCGGCAGCAAGAACTCGGCTCTCGTGTTGCGGAAAGTCTGATTGGGCGGAGAAAGACGAGGCTGCCGCCGGCCCGGCGGTGTTATTCGTCGTCTTCTTCGGCTTCGTCGCCGGTCTCGGACCGGTAGTAGTACGAGTGATAGTAGGTGTACTTGCTGTACAACTCGCCGCGCCGGGCTCCGTTGACGACGATGCCCATGACGTTGTTCTCGCAGAGCGATTGCATCGCCCTCGTCACCGAATCGATCGTCGTCGCTCCGATGCGCACCACCAGCAGCGTCGCGTGACAGAGTGTGGCCAGCAGGTTGGCGTCCGCCGCGAACAGCAGGGGCGGAGTGTCCAGGACGACCCAGTTGAAAACGCGCGGCAATTGTTCGAGAAGCTTCCGCGCCTCAGCCAGATTCAGCAGCTCGAGCGGGTTCATCACCGGCTCGCCGGCCGGCATGATGTAGAGATTCATTCCGGCGACCTTACGGATGATCTCGTGCAAAGCGGCTCCGTTTTGCAGGAAGTCCGTGATGCCCGGCGTGCGGGGAATGTCGAAGTAGGTGTGCACGACCGGCCGGCGGAAGTCGAAGTCCGCGAGCAGCGTGGGGTTGCCGGCCAGTTGGGCCTCCGCAATCGCGAAGTTCGAGGCGGTGAACGACTTTCCCTCGGCGGGCGAAGGCGACGTGATGACGACGGAATGAATCGGCTGAAGGGTTTGCAGATGATTGACCCGCGTGCGCAGGGTCCGGAACTCCTCTACCGGACCGTCGAGAGTCCGGTCGCCCGTGACCCGCAGGAGATGGGATTCGCGGGGCGGGTTGAACGGCACCTCGACGGCGCGTTCCAGCAGCCCATCGAGCGTCAGAGGAGCGGACGGCGCTGCGCGCCCCGGTGTGACGGCGGCCCCTTCGGCCCGCGGCGCGGGCTCGCTCTGTTCAGCTTTCCGTAGTGCGTCATGGACCCTGCTCATAGCGGCTTCCTCGTCGATCGTCAGATCTTGGTTACGTAGTAGTAGTAGATCGAGCCCGCCATGGCGGCGGCCGCAAACAACCCCGCGGTGGTCCATGCCAGCCACGCCATCCGGCGCCGGCGCAACACCACGAGATCGTTTTCCAGCAGGGGAATCGATCCTAGAATGGTGAGTTGGGTGTAAGCCCGCACGTCCTTTAGCGTCTTGAGCGAGGCATCTTTGATCTCCCGCAGAAAAACCAGTACGCCGCCCACGCCGAATCCCAACACCAGGCCCACCAAAATGATCAGGCTTCGGATTGGCTTAGTCGGGCGCTCGGGAAGCGACGCCGGATCAAGCAACTCCAGCTTTTCGCCCTGCTTCCGGTTCTCCAGATCGGTGGCGATCTCCGATTGCGCCATCTTGAGGTTGAGATCGTCGTACCGTTTCTGCCGGAGCTCGTAGTCGCGCATCAGAGCGGTGTACTCCTGCTCGCCCACGGGCGCCTGCTGAATCCTCTCCTGCAACCGGGCGATCCGCGCGTTGACGCCCTCCATTTCGCGGACGGCGGTCTCGATCTCGAGGTCCTTGGCCTTGACGCGGATCTGCTTCTCCTGGATTTGGGCGTTCATGGCCCGGATCTCCGCCGCCTGCTCGGCCGTCAGCGACGGCCCCTCAATGCGGGTGCTTTCCGGCCCGCTGCGCGCGGCCAGGTAGTCTTCGCGCTGCTTGCGGAGCACCTCTACCTGCGCCTCGTAACGCTTCACGTCGGGATGGCTCGGCGTGTAGTTCTTAAGCAGGGCGGCCAGCGTCCGCTCCGCGGTCCGGATCTGTTCCTCTAGCGCGCTCTGACGAGGATCAGCGAAGCCGGCGGCGGGTGACGACGATTTGGCCATCGAGCCGATCCGGTCCCGCAAGGCGCGAATCTCTGCGTCGAGCACCAGCTTTTCCTGCTGCAAGCGGCCCAACATCCCGTTAACGGCGGCCGCCCTTGTTTCGAGCGCCGCCGCTTGCTGCATGTTCGAACCCCATTCACCCGGCAATTGACCGGAGTTGCGGATGCGGAACTCGGTGAGTTTCTGTTCGATCTCATCCAGGTCGTTTTTGGCCGCCTGCCACTGGTCGCGGAGGAATTGCGTCGTCATGGCCGACTGGTTGGCGCGCTCCCGGGTATTCTCGTTGATAAACCGCGTCACCAGGTCACCGGCGACCTTCTGGGCGAGATAGCGGTTTTCATAGGAGAAATCGATCTGAAACGCCGTCAGTGTGGTCCCCCGCCCCGGCCGGATGTTCCGGACGTCTCCGATCACGATGACGCGCCGCATGCGCTCGATCACATCCTCCAGGGGCATCGACTGCCGCTGGCGCGGATAGAGATTATAGGTCTCGATGATGCTGGTGAGCGTGCCCCGGCTGAGGATGGTCTGCGCCATGGCGCTCACGCGCTGCGACATTTGCGTGGTGACGTTGGTCGGCACGAAGGTCGATGGCACCTGCGGTGGCACCACCCGTATGACCGCCGTCGATTCATAGGTGTCCGGCCAGAGAAACGCCGTGACCACGGCGATCACCAGGCCGGCGAGGGCGGGGCCCGCGACCCACGACCTGTTGCGCCGGATGATGTCCAGGATGTCTTCAGGATCCAGTTGGCGGCGCCGGACGCGAAGCGGATCCTGAAGGTGGTTCGTTGAGGGCGGATACCCGATTGCTTGCATGGTCGGAATCTCCCCGTTACCGCCCCGGCGCGACGGCTGCCTGGCCATCCCGGGTCACGGAACGATGATGTGGTCTCCGTTCTCCAGCAGGATGTTCTGGTCCAGGTCCTTGCCTTTGATGACGTCGTTGTAGTTGAACTTCAGGCGCTCGTCTCCGCGGAGAATGACGATCTTCTTCTTGTTGGCCCACTGCTGAAACCCCCCCGCCCCGCTGAGCGCCTCGAGCACCGTCGTCGGCACCACCAGGGGAAACGCTCCGGTCCGGTTGACCTGCCCGGTGATGTAGTACTTCTTGCTTCGAACGGCAGTGACCTGCACCAGGACCTCCGGCCTGGTCAGGAACTCAGAGAACTTCTCGATCAGCGCTTCACGGAGTTGCTCGGGCGTCCTGCCGCCCGCCTCCACTTCACCGATTAGAGGCATCGATATACGCCCGTCGGGACGAACGATCACGGCGCCGGAGACTTCCGGTTCCCTCCACACGCGAATGGACAACTGGTCCTCCGGGCCTATCTTGTACGTCTTCGGGTCAACCGGGGCCGCCGCGGTATTCGGATCAACCGGCTGAAGGCCCTCCCGCGAATCGAGCGGTGGCGGGGCCTGCTCCGTTGTCTGCGGCTGCTGCGCCGGGAGAATGCCGGCCGAAAGACAGGCGGCCAGGAGAGCGGCAGCGGCTCGCAAGTCGTGTCGAAGTTTCATCTTACGGTCAATACCGGGACGCGGTGGGCCGCACGGAACCAATGACCGCCCCTCCCCTCTATCGGCGCCCTTCCGCGGTGGCATTACACGACGCGTTCGCCTCCCGCGGCCCGTTCCCGGCCCTGATCAAGGCCCGCGGCCTCGAACCTAATATTGTAGCGGAACCGCCGTGTGCACCCGGTTGGCCAGTCTTATCTCATACAAGATGAGCCTGAAGGAGGGGATGGATTCTCACACAAGA
>CAYRPT010000193.1:0-2094 GCA_964425895.1 uncultured Solibacteraceae bacterium
GAGTCACAGCCTTCCAAGCTGTTGGTTGCGGGTTCGAGTCCCGTCTCCCGCTCCATCCTCTCAACAGCGTCCCCGCCTGGCGCCCGGACGCGCAAACACCCGGCTGGCTTGCCGGTTTGGCTTGGGCGAGCATGATACGCCGTACGAAACAGATCAGGCCGAGCAAGCGCAGTCCGGCGTGAGTCATCGCCCGCCGGGCGGCGGATTGGATGAGCGCACTGCCTCGTACATGGCGACGATGTTCTCGGTTGGAGTGATCGGCTGAAGGTTATGACACGGCGCGACGATGTAGCCGCGGCAGCCGCGGAAGACCCGGATGTTATCCCAAACCTCCCGGCGGACGTCGTCCGGGCTTCCAAACGGGAGCGTACGCTGATTGTCCACACCGCCATGGAAGACCACCTGCGTCCCGAAATCCCGCGCCAGGCCGTCACGATCCATTCCACGGCACCGCCATTGAATCGGATTCAGTATGTCGATTCCGATCTCGATCAGCTCGGGAATGAGCGGCCGGATTGCGCCATCGTCGTGGTGGAAGACCCGCACGCCGAAGGAATGCGCAAGTTCGATCATCCGCGCCATCCTCGGCTTCAGAAACCGCCGGAATAGCGCGGGGCTCATCAGAAGCGATTCCTGCGAACCGAGGTCCTCCGCCACGTAGAGGAAGTCAATGAGCGGCGCGGCCGATTCGAGGATCCGGCGAATCAAGGCTTCATGAATTGCCTGGATGCGGTCAAGCAGGGCCTCTGCAAACCCCGGCCGTAGCAGCAGGTCTTCGAACGCGAGCTCCATCCCCCGCAGCCGGCAGTACAAGTAGAACGGCTCATAGGACCCGCCGAGGATCGGGTAGTCCGCCCAGTCCTCACACTGCGCCCGGAGGCCCGCCACATCCCACTCGTCAGGGTCCGGCCATGCAAAGTCCTCGATGTCGGCGACGCCGGACGCTTCCGCCAGAGGCGAGAAGACTGTTTCTTCATAGACTCCGGCCCCGTCGGCATAGGGTTGGAGTTTCACACCGACGTGCCAAATGCTGAAGAGCGACGGAATGTGCCAGGTGTCTTCCGTCGCCCGGGGATGACGCGGGGCCAGATAGATGCACTTGTCGATGCCCAGCCTCTCCCAGAGCTGACGTTCGGACTCGCAGCCGAGTTCCCGCCGGAGACGCCCGGTGACTTCCGCTGTCCCCCAGTAGTCGCTTGGAACCCGGTCTGGCCGTTTTCCTTCCAGCACTGCCAGCCAGCGTTCCCGCGGAGTCATCAGGCGTAGCGTATCAGATGGCTGCGTCGGAAACGCGAGGCGTGACATTACCCGGGGTGCCCGGCCGGGTCTGCCCGCACTTCGGAGACTCCAGGGAGCGCCGGCGATTCCTTCTCGGCCTGGCGATCGATCGCCTCAGACGCAACCCACGACCACGGTGTGGGGGCTCAGGGGAATCGGATGCGCGGTGACATCTCCGAAACCCGCCTCGCCGTACATCGCCGCGAGCTCACTCAGCGTATACGCGTCGCCCGCCGCCGTAGTCGTCAACATGGTCATGCTGAAGGCGGCGGGAATTGGCGGAGATACGCGGTCCTCATTGGGCACGAACTCGAGCGTGGCGGCGCGGCCGCCGGCCCGCAGGGCCGCGTGGACCTTCGTCAGCAAACCAACGCAAGTGGGTTGATCGAAGTGGTGGAGGAAGTTGGTGAGCAGCACGGCGTCGTAAGGTCCTCCGAAGTCGACCTCGAAAGCGCTGCCGGCCAGCATCTCGTAGCGGTCATGGACGCCGGCTTTGCGCGCATTGTCCAGGGCCACGCGCAACACCGGCGCCCAGTCCAGCGCGGTGACGCGCGCCTGCGGGTTCTGCTTGGCGATTTCGATGCCGAACAGACCGTGGCCGGCCGCGATATCGAGCACGCGCATCGGTCCGTTGTGTCCGTCGAGCACCACCGTTCCCAACGGACCAACCATGGGGGCCATCATCGGCGCCATGGTTTCCGCGAACTGGACCCAGATCGGATTCTCAGGCTCCACGTTGCCCTCGCCTGGCAGGACGGTGCGGCCCGCGCGCACGATGTCCGCCAGATGGTCGAAAGGGGCTCGCATGGCCGGGTT
>CAYRPT010000193.1:2104-7142 GCA_964425895.1 uncultured Solibacteraceae bacterium
CTGCGCGATGGAGGCCAGGGACGTGGGCGAGCGCGGGTCCAGGAATGCGGCGCTCGTCGCGGAGTGCCGGTACCGCCCGTTCTCTTTCCTCAGGATGCCGTGAATCACGAGGAAATCGCAGAGGATGCGAATGCCGCGCTCGGATGCCGAGCAATGGTGCGCGATAGAGGCCACGTCTCCCGGTCCGTCACCTACGGCGCGGAACACATCGAGGTCAATCGCCGCTTGGAGTGCCGCCGTGCGCTGATGCGCCTGCAGCATTTCGAAAACCGGACCGGGAGTCAACGGACCTTCGGACGGTTCGATTGGGTGCATCCCCAGCCCCCTCCTTATTGGCGCCGGGATGCTCCGCCATGGATCCCGTGCCTGTTACCTGCAAGTCTACACCCGGCCTTCCGGCGGCTGCACAACCGGCTGAGCGCTCTTCCGCCGGCGTGCCGGCAGGATTCCGGCATGGCGTTCGGCCAGCGCCCGGATCCGGGCGCAGTGGCACCGATAATCCGAAAGAAACCCTGGTACCGGCTCGGCCGCGGGAGCAAAATAGAAGAGGGAGGGATTCATGACGGAAAGAGAAGCGTTGGATATCCTCCGGGCACAAGGGCACGCGGTCGGCACCCCCGACCCCGTTACCGGCACCGTTCGGATCTGGGTCCACGGGATGAGTCACTCCATCGACGTGAAGTTGGGCCGGGATCTGATGTACCTGGCGGAAGGCAAGATCACCATTGACGACCTCGAACCGGAGCACGCTTGAGGCAGCGGCTTGCCGCTACTGGAGGACGGACCATGGACCGGCCAAGTCATCCTAACGTGATCCGGCCCTGGAAGGTGGAACGGCTGAAGCAGATCGACAACCGGACTCTGAAGGGGAAGCGCGTCACGCCGGGCGGGAAGGTTCCTCCCGGAAGGAAGAAACGGTCTCCGGACTGACCGTAGCAACGGGACAGGGAAATTGGCGCGGCCGCGGTTCGTCAGCCGAACGCGAGGCAACGTTGGGAGGTCGGGCAAGCGAAAGCGAAGCGGTGTTCGTGTGCGAGTCCGCGAGGTTGCGGCCTGGCTCTAAGGCGTCAGGGGGCCGGCGCAGAGGTCACAGGCGCGAGCGGAGCGTAGGGCGAGAGCGCCGGTCGGACAGGCGGTCGCGCACTCCACGCCGGCACGGCGGAGCGCTTCCGATAGAGGTCCGTCGAAGGGGACGCCAACCGCCACATCGAAGCCACGGCCTACCGTCGCCAGGCCAAGCGGTTCGGCGGCCGCGGCGGCGATGCGAACGCAGGCGTCGCATAGGATGCACTTGCCCGGTTCGTAGACGATCTCCGGATGGGAGACGTCCTGACGGAAGCGGCGGCGGGCGCCGGCGAAGCGGTAGGGGTCGGCGCCGTAGTCGGCGGCCAGACGGCGAACGGTGCAGCAGTCGGCCTTGCGGCAGCCGCAGGTGAGACAGCGACGGGCTTCTTGCCGCGCGGCTTCGTCCGGCAGGCCGAGCTCAACTTCATCGAACGAGCGCAAGCGCCGCTCCAGGCTTATTACCGGGATCCCGACGCGTCGAGCCTTCTCGATAGACCGGAAGATCTCGGCGCGCTCCGCATCGTCGATGGGCGTCAACGCGATGTTGACGCCGTGCGCCTCTCCGGTGACCGGCTCGCCGCTGAGGTAACGGTGAATGGAAACAGCAGCCATCCGGCCGGTGGCGACGGCCCGGACGGCGAGGTCGGCCCCGAGTACGGCATCTCCTCCAGCGAAGACACCAGGCAGGTTGGTGGCGAGCGTGCGTTCGTCGGCGGCGATTCCCCAGCCGGACACCCTGAGCCCCTCCCGCTCCGCGAGGCCGCGGTCGACGGTCTGGCCAATCGCGGAAATCACGGTGGAGCACTCGATGCTGAACTCGGAGCCTTCGATAGGAACCGGACGGCGGCGGCCCGAAGCGTCGGGTTCACCGGGTTGCAGGCGCTGACAGGTGATGGTCACGCGATGCCCGTTGCCGCGCTCCAAGCGGATTGGCGCAACCAGAAGACAAACGTCCACACCCTCTTCCTCGGCGGCCTCGACCTCGCGCAAGAGGCAGGGTATTTCGCGCCGCGTGCGGCGGTAGAGGACCCGGACGGATCTGGCGCCGAGGCGCACGCAGGACCGCGCGCAATCCATCGCGGTGTTCCCGCCGCCGACGACCACGACGTCCGGGCCGAGGGCCGGGGGTGGACCCGTGGCCACCAGCTCAAGAAATTCGATGCCCGACAGGGCGAGTTCCTCGCCCTCGCAGCGGAGCCCTTGCGCTCTCTGTGCGCCGATGGCGAGGAATACGGCGTCATACCGCGCCTTCAGTTGGGCCAGCGTGAAGTCGGCGCCCCAGCGCAGACCCAGGCGGAACTCGACGCCCAGTTCGCGGATTACGCCGATCTCGGCGTCCAGTGTGTCTTTGGGCAGGCGGTAAGCCGGAATGCCGTAGCGGAGCATGCCCCCGGCTTCCGGCTGGGCGTCGAAGAGTGTGCAGGCGTGGCCGTAGCGCAGCAGGTAGAAAGCAGCGGCGAGTCCGGCGGGACCGGCGCCGACGATGGCGACGGACTTGCCCGTATCCGGTCCCCGGGCGGGACGGTAGGGCGCCGCGGCGCTCTGGTCGCGGTCGGCAACGTGTCGATGGAGGTCGCCAATGGCGAGACCCTGGTCGTAGTCGCAGCGCCGGCAGTGCTCCTCGCAGAGGCGCGGGCAGATGCGTCCAAGGGAGCCGGGAAGGGCGAGGCGGTCCGCGATCACTTCCATCGAACGGCGGTTGTCGCCGGCAGCGATTTCCCGTACGAATCCCGGGATGTCGAGGCCGGCCGGGCACCGGGCGGCGCAGGGGGCGACGCAGTCGCCGGCGTGGTCGGAGAGCAGAAGCTCCAGCGCCATCTTGCGGGCCGCGCGAACGTCATCGCTGCCGGTGGTGACGACCATCCCCTCGGCGACGGGCAGCGCGCAGGCGGGCGAAAGGTTTCGCCGACCCTCGATCTGAACCGCGCAGACAAAGCACGACGCGCTAGGTTCGAGCCCCCGGACGTGGCAAAGCGTGGGAATCGGGATGCCGGCGCGCCGGGCGGCTTCGAGCACGGTGGTTCCCGGTTCGACGCTCACCTGGCGGCCGTCGATGGTCAGTGAGAACATGGCGAGACCACCTCAATCGCGTTGTCCTGACAGGCCTGGCGGCACAGGTCACAGCGGGTGCAGCGGGCGGTGTCGATTTCGTGTCTTTCGTAAGGGCGGCAGGCGATGGCGTTGACCGGGCAGACTTGGGCGCAAAGGGTGCATCCGATGCAGGCGTCGTTGACACGATACTCAATCAGCGCCGGACAGCGTCCGGCGGGGCAGCGCTTCTCGTGGATGTGCGCCTCGTACTCGTCGCGGAAATATCTCAGCGTGGTGAGCACGGGGTTAGGGGCGGTCTGGCCGAGGCCGCAGAGGGAGGAGCGGCTGACATAGTCCGAGAGCGTTTCGAGCTCCTTGAGGTCCTTGGCGCTACCGGCGCCGCCGCAAACCCGGTCCAGGATTTCGAGCATGCGCTTGGTGCCGATTCGGCAAAACGTGCACTTGCCGCA
Organism: uncultured Solibacteraceae bacterium; assembly: GCA_964425895.1. GTDB lineage: Bacteria > Acidobacteriota > Terriglobia > Bryobacterales > Bryobacteraceae > CAYRPT01. The sequence goes on from CAYRPT010000193.1 coordinate 5,671, forward strand.
GGACTCGGCCTGGGTGAATCTGACGAAGAACCGGGCGATATCCACCATGCAGTCCCGGTCATCCAGGACGACGAGACCGCCGGAGCCCATGATGGCGCCGCTCCTGGCGAGGGCGTCGTAGTCGATGGGCGTGTCCGCCAGGCTCGCCGGGATGCACCCCCCGGAAGGACCCCCGAGCTGCACGGCCTTGAACCGCCGGCCGTCCTTGATGCCGCCGCCGATGTCCTCCACGATCTCGCGGATGGTAATGCCCATGGGGACCTCGACAAGGCCGCCGCGGTTGACCTTTCCGGCGAGAGCAAAGACCTTGGTCCCTTTGCTGGATGTCGTACCGAGCGAGGAGAAGGCCTCCGCGCCATGGTGTATGATCCACGGCACCGCGGCAAGGGTCTCGACGTTGTTGATGAGCGTTGGCAGGCCGCGGAAACCGCTCTCGACAGGGTATGGGGGGCGGAGGCGCGGCGTTCCGCGCCGGCCCTCGAGCGACCGGATGAGCGCCGTTTCCTCGCCACAGACAAAAGCGCCGGCTCCTTCGCGGACCTCGAAGTGAAAGCCATCGAGGCAGCCCCGCTCTTCAGCCTGTCGAATCGCGACGCGGACATGATGGACGGCGAGCGGGTATTCGGCCCGGATGTACAGGAAGCCCTCAGCCGATCCGACGGCGTAAGCGGCGATGGCGAGGCCCTCGAGCACGCGGTGCGGATCGGCTTCGAGCACCAGGCGGTCCATGAAGGCGCCCGGGTCGCCTTCATCGCCGTTGCAGATGACGTACTTGACACTGGCCGGCTGGGCGCGGGCGAGCGACCATTTCCGGCCGGTCGGGAAGCCGGCGCCGCCACGCCCGCGAAGCCCGGACCTGGAGATCGAAGCGATGATCTGCTCCGGTGAGGCTTCCCGGCAACGCGCGAGCGCCTGGTAGCCGCCGCGCCCGAGGTAGTCGCTGATGTCGAGAGGGTCGATCTCGCCGCAGTTCTCGAGGACGATGCGCTGCTGCTTGCCAAGGTAAGCGGCCGCGGGTCCCGATTGGCGGTCGATGGCGAAACCGCGCAAATCGGTCCGGCCGCCGTTGCGGGCGAACCAAGCGGCGAGCGCTTCGGCGGACCAGCGGGCCCGGACCGCGAAGCGCCGCGGTTTCAGATGCCGCTGGGCGATGCGGCGGGCGGCCGCGCCGTCCACGTTTCCGTAAAGGGTGGAGAGCCCGCCGGGGTGAACCACCTCGACCATTGGCTCGCGGTGGCACATCCCGTTGCAGCCGACGGCTTTCACGACGCCCTCGAGTCCCGCCTCGCGGGCGGCTTGCGCCAGAACGTCGCGAACCGGTTCGCCGCCGCTGGCAATGCCGCAGGAGCCCAGCCCGATGCGGATCTGGACAGCGCTGCTCATACCGGCTCTCCGGGCTCCACCGCTTCGAGCGTCGCGGCGGCGGACGCCGGAGTCAGCCTGCCGGCGGTGTGATCGTCGACCATCATGAC
>CAYRPT010000194.1:0-1557 GCA_964425895.1 uncultured Solibacteraceae bacterium
CGCGTGCATCCGCGTGGGCGAGCGGTACGCTATCGTGGCCGTGCTGCCCGGCCGGGGGGACGGCGGCTTTGAGCCGCCCATCTACAGCTACAGCGTCTCCGATGAGTTCGAGACCATGCAGGCGGCGGATTTCAATCGGGATGGCGCGGCCGACCTGGTGTTGGGAAGCAGGAATGGGCCCGCCGTGATCGAAGTGCGTCTCGGGACCGCGGACGGACACTTTCAGAAACCGATCTTCGTCGATTCGCCGGCCTCTGTCGTCGCGTTGGAGGCCGGCGATTTCAACGGGGACGCAAAACCGGATCTCGCTTCGTTCAGCTACTACTTTCTGGGAGTCAGGTTGGGACGTGGGGATGGAACCTTCCATCTCGCGCCGCAGGTTTTCAAGGGCGGCAGATCGAGTGTGATCGCCGCGGATTTCAATGCCGACGGCATAACCGACCTCGCGGCCAACTCCGCCAGCTACAATGATGTCGCGGTGCTGCTGGGAAACGGAAACGGCACGTTTCGACTCACCTGGCAACCCGATCTTCAGTCCACCGTGTTCTCGCTGGTGTCCGCGGATTTCAACTCCGACGGACACCTTGACCTGGGGATCTCGTTATTGCTCGACGCCTTGTTCGTAGTGTTTCCCGGCAACGGAGACGGCACGTTTGGCGCGGCATCGGTCAATCTCGGAGGTCTATGCGCGAGACAGTCCGTTGTAAGCGACTTCAACCGCGATGGCCGGCCGGATGTCGTCCTGTTCAACATGGTCGGTCTGTGGTCGACTGCCTCGGTTCTGCTGGGCAACGGAGACGGCACGTTCCAGCGGTTCGGACTTGCGATCACCGGCGAGGACCAATCGGTCGCCGTGGAGGATTTCACCGGGGACGGGATACCGGACCTCGGCTTCAGCGTAGGCGCAGTCGGTCAACCGGGTGACATCGATGTGTACCCGGGTCTGGGGAACGGCGCCTTCGCCGCGCCCCTCCGGACTCCGACTCCGGCGGAGCACCGGAGGAGCCTGGTGAGCGGGGATTTCACGAACGATGGCCACGCCGACCTCGCAACGTTCAACCACGACGGCATCGATCTGCTTCCCGGAAACGGCGACGGGACCTTCGGGTCGCCCGCTTTCTCCATTCGCACACCTTGGTTGGGTGTCGATTATTACCAAAGCCCGGCGGTGGCTGCGGATCTCAACCTGGACGGGCGCCTCGATTTCGCCGTCACCGGCGAGTACGCCGACTCCGTAACCGTCCTGGCGGGCAGGGGCGACGGAACTTTTGCCTTCGACGGAACTCTCTTCCAGACACTCACGCGACCCCACGGACTGGCGGCGGCCGATGTCAACGGCGACGGGCAAATCGACCTTGTCGTAGCCGACGGGCGCGGCATCACGCTTCTGGCCGGCAGGGCGCCCTGAAGCGCCGCCGGCCGCGATGTCGGAACTCGTGGGCCGCCGGCTCGAAGCGTGGGAGATGCCGTCCGCGCCGGACCGCCCGCCGGGCCGCCGGCCGCGCCGGGCCTACATGGGCGGCCGTTTCTCGATCTCGCCCTTGGTGATGAGGAGGT
>CAYRPT010000194.1:1567-5610 GCA_964425895.1 uncultured Solibacteraceae bacterium
CGACCCGCTTCCGGATCTCCTGGTGATCGTTCGATTCGACCAGCCCGATTGTAAATTGCGCGGGCGTCTTCGTAAGGGACTTCTCGCAGCAGCGGTACTGGCGGCCGAAGCCGAAAACCGTCATGTTTCCTTCCATCGGCCAGAACTGATCGAAGGCGCCGTCGTCCTCGTGATGCACAAGAACGAGCACCCGGCTCAACGCCGCGTCGCCGAAGTAGACCCACCGCGGCGAGGGAACCCTACCCTGCCAATCGTCCTTCACGGGGCGGCGCACGCCGTCCGGCATCGCCCAGTAATCGCCCGCGACGTCGAGTTGGCCGCCGGGCGTACCTTCATAGAGGAACCAGTAGGGGTGCGCGGCCTTCAGCATGGTGAACCGGGCGAAGCTCGGGTAGATCTCCCACTGCCCCTCCCAGGCGCCCCCCTCGCAGCGTGAAACGATCCGTACCATCAGCGGGCCGTCGGCCAGCACCCGGCTTTCACAGCCCGCGGCGCCCGGGTGAAACCCGCCTTCCGGATGAATGGCGTTCGGTATGCCGCGGAACTCGCCCGCCGATCCTCCGCCCGGCCGGTAGCTGATCCAGTCCTTCCCTTCGCGATCGACCAGCGAGGCGAAGCCCGCTCCCTGCTTGTGGTAGTAGTAGGAGCCCGAAGGGGAAGCGGCCAAGATGCTGTCCAGGTCCTCGCGGACCGCGTTTTCGTTCACTGTCACCAAGGGCTTGGGCTCTTCCACCTTGTCCGTCTCGAGCGGAAGCCGCCGGCGGTCGTCCTTGGGCGGCGGCTCCCCCATGTAGATCCGGTAGAGCCGCGATTCATCGGCCGGAGTCTCCCCTTTCATCAGAAACGTGAGCTCACGCCCGAAATCAACCTGGAACGGCACGGCGTCGTCCTTCACGGCGCCCTCCGGGCCGATCTCCAGAATGCGCAACGGCATGGAGAAGTCCCCGGTAATCCGCACCGGCATGTCAGACCGTGCGAGGCCGTTCGCCCGCACTCTCACCGCCAGGCGGGTCTCACGTTCCGGGTCATCCCACGCGGGAATGATGGGTCCACAGGCCCCAAGCAGCATCAGCGCCGCCGCGCTAACGTACCGCCAGATTCTCATACAAGACCACATTCGCATGACTCCAGCCGATTGAGAGAACGTCCCGATCCCCGTCACCGTCGATATCCACCACCACCGCCCCGTCATGATGCTCGTCCCCGGTGTGGACGACATGCCGGCGCCACCCGCCGGCCTTGCCGTCCACGTTCTCGAACAGGATCAGCTTCGCCGTCGCCGGCGCCTGGTAGTTGTGCTCGCCCACGATGACGTCGGGGTCGCCGTCGCCGTCCATATCAGCCACGCTCAGGCTCATCGGTCCCACCGGCTCACCGATCACGTGCTCGGTCCAGGGGTCCGCCAGCGACGCCGCCTGCTCATACCAGGCGAGCTTCCCCGGTTTGTTGATCGCCTCGAATCCCACGACGGCGTCCGGACGGCCGTCGCCGTTCATGTCCGCCAGCACGTTGCGGTCGGGGTCGCCGGCCACCGGATTCACCATCTGCACGCTCCAGACGTCGCCGTCGTTTCGCAGCCACCGCGTGCCGAGCAGGAGATCGCGGTCGCCGTCGAGGTCCACATCGCCGGCGCTCAAGCCTTCGTCCTGCGAGGAATCGCTGATCTTGCTCGCTCGCCAGGGCTCCGCGGCCGGCTTCGCCGGCGGCGTCAGCAATTGCACCCCCTGTCCCGCCTTGTGCCACGAGAGGGCCACCTGGTAGTCGGCGGTCCCACCGAAGAAGGCGACCTGCACGCCCTGCTCGAAGTCGCCTTCCGCCTGCACCACGCGCGGGCGGACGTCGAAGCTTCCCTTCCCGTCGTTGACGGCGAGCAGGAACTCCGCGGAGGGATCCGATCCCTTGGCCGGCCGCCCGAGGATGTCGTAGTCGCCGTCGAAGTCGAAGTCCCAGACTGCTGTCATGTTCTGGAGCGGTTCGCCGATCCCCCTTCGCGTCCATGTTCCGCCGGCCCGGCCGGGGTTTCTGTACCACCATGCGCCGGTGATCACATCCTTCTTCCCGTCTCCATCGAGATCCGCCGCGGCCACCCACACCGCCCGGTGCGGACGCGCGGCGTCGATCACGCGGCGCTGCCACCGGTTGAGCGGCAGCGACCGCCGGCGCGGACCATCGTTGCGCCACACGTCGAGCCTCGGCGAGTTGTGACGGAACGCCTTGCCAAAGATGTCCTGATCGCCATCGCCGTCCAGATCTCCGAGCCGCGCCTCGTGAGTCCCCTGGCCTTCGTGGACAAGTTGGGCCGCGAAACTTCCCTTCCCGTCGCCATAGAGGACGTAGAGACGCGCCAGCGGGCTATTCACGCTCCGGCCCCATTGGCCCATTTCGCCGACGAAGATATCCAGGTTTCCGTCGCGGTCGATATCGCCCATGCGCAGCGAATGACCGTGACGGATGTCGTAAGGCAGGATATCGCGCCCCGCCCAGCCGTCGCCGGCGCGCTCGTAGATCCGCAGGCGCAGGTCATTGTCGCCGGGCCCGAAGACGATTTCCGGCGGCCCGCCCTCGCGGAACTGACCGGCCAGCGGCCGCGAGAACCGATAGCGGTCGTCCACGACATGGGCCTCGAACCTGTCCCCGCCCTGATGCTCAAACCAGCGGCCGCCGCCGACCAGATCCGACTTCCCATCGCCGTTGATGTCCGCCGCCGCCAGGCCTTCGTGTTCCTCTCCCTCAGTCCAGGAATAGATGGTGGCGGACGGCCAGACCTCCGCCGCCCGCGGATCGGGCGGGATCTCGAACAGCAGCAACGCCTTGGAATGCTGGTTCCATGACGCCAGCTCGATCTTTCCATCGCCGTCGAAGTCTCCGAAGATCTGATCGTGGTGCTTGTTGCCGGAGCCGTTCTTGATGATCCGGCGTTTCCACGTCGCCGCCGGATCGTGGTTGGGATGTGGATTCTCCCACCACCAGATCTTGTTGTCGCCGGCGTCGGCGCCGAACACCAGATCCAGGTCACCGTCGCCGTCGATGTCATGCGCCGCGCCGCCCGCTTCGATTCGCAGGAAGGTATCGTCAATGACGTATCGGACCCATCGCTCCAGTTCGCGCCGGTACCAGACAACGCTGGGCGCGGCTTTGCGTCCGGCGACCACGATGTCCTCGTCGCGGTCCTGGTCCAGGTTGACAACCAGCGACGCCGTCGGTTCGGGCGCCGCCGGCGGAATCGGCAGATCGAACGTGCCGCTCGAGAGGTGCGTCCAACGGACCTCACCGGCCGACAGCGCGGCCGCGAGAAGAACGGAGAGGAGGAGGAGTGCGGGTCGGCCCATGGCTGTTTCCTTCGATAGCATACTCCGGGCGGCGCTATTTCCGGTACCGGACCACCAGCCCGGGCCCGGGCCAGAGGATCTCAACGCCGTGATGCTCCGTGACGCTGTGGAACTCGATCGTGTTGGCGCCCGCTCTCAACTTCTCGATGGGAATCAGGATCCTGGAGAGGGCGTAGACATGATCCCCGCCGCCGATCGGGACCGCCCAGCCATTCACCGTGAGCTGCTCTCCCGCACCGTTCCAGGTTCGGACAAAGAAGGCCGCCTCCACGGCGCCGGCGAGCCCGGGATCGGAGGGTACGGTCACCCGGCTCGCGGCGCGACGATCGGCACGAACCCAGAACCGCTCCGGGACGCCCTCGGGCCGAAAGAAGCGCACCGACGCGGTCCGGCGGGCCAGGCGCAGCCCCGTCACCGGCGGCGTGACGTACCAGATTCCGCTCCGCGCGCGGATCCGGGCGGCGATCTTCAGACCGCCTGGCGGCTGGTCCGGGATCCACCGGGTATCCCACACCACCTCCCAAGGTGAAGCCAGCGCCGTGCCGGCATGACCGCTGAGCTGCGGATCCTCCGCCGTAGCGGCAACACGACGATTGTAGAAATAAGCGTGATGCCAGTCGGCGAACACGCCGTCGCCGTTTTCGTCGTAGCCGTCATACCAGGCCAGAAAATCAACCCGTTCAACCTCTTCCGGCGCCTCCGCTGCCAGCCGGA
>CAYRPT010000194.1:5620-7133 GCA_964425895.1 uncultured Solibacteraceae bacterium
GGGTTCTCCTCGAGTAGCGCGCCGTTTGAAGGGGATTGGATCCGGCCCCGCGCGTGGGGTTTACGATCCGAGTAGTAGATCCGCACGATGGCCGCATTCTGCCCCCACTGCCCCCAGCGGAAAGAGTGGCAAATCTGATCGCCCGCCGTCGCTTCGAGGATGTTTTCGCCCGTGCGCAGGTGCGAGAGCGGAATCGCGGCGACGGGATTGTCCTGCCACATGAAGCACTCGGGCGGCGAGGATGGGGGCGTCGTCGAGAGGGACGGCAGATCGATCCATTCGTTTCCGTTGAAGCGAACCCGTTGGCCGGTGGTTCCGGGATGCCCGCCCCAGCGGTCCACCAGAATCTCCGCCCGGACGGCGTCCGTCAGGTCTTCGATGGAGAATCGAATGGCCGGATTCGGGAGGAACCTGGCGGCACCGGGGTGACCCGCCTTGGGATCGGTGACGCGCCACTCATCGCCGCGCATCGCCACCCGGTATTCGCGGAAGATGGCGCCTTCCGGGGGAACCGCCGCGGCGGCGCACGCGGCCATCGCCAGCAGCCAGAGCAAGCCCATGCCCCACGATGCTATGGCCTTCCCCGGCTACTGTCAACTTCGGCCGCGCGGGTTATCGAAGCGGACGCCGTGACGGCGTCACCTTATTTCCCTTCGAGCACGAAGGTGGGGGCCAGACCGGCCAGGGTTGAGAACATCGATCCGCTCGCGTCGCTCAACCAGCTCGAGCAGCCCTGCACTTTGCCGAGATAAACATGGGGCTGCACGTCGACCGACATGTTGTGCATCTCCAGCGACCCGAACTGGAGCAGGGGGAACGGGAAGACCTTGGGCTCGACCCGCTCCTGGACAACATAGGAGCCTCGCATCGCTGTCCGCAGAGCCCGCTCCCATCGGGTGTCGTCCGTCGTCCAGCCGGCCACGATCTGCTGGTCCGTACCCAGATCGTTGGGCTTCAACACCAGGTTCTCCCGGTTCTTCCGGATGAATTCCGGAAGGTCGATCGTCTGGTCCTTGTAGCTCGTCTTGGTGGCGGCCACCATCCGCGTCCAGGGGATGTGCTGCTGAATCGCGCGGCGCTCCGCGGCCGGGAAGCCCGACGTGATGGCGTCGTCCGTCAACAGATCGAAGATGGCCTTCTTGTAGGCGAGCTCCGCCCGGAAGCTGTTGACGACACAAACGGCGCCGTCCTTGTAAGCCCGCACCAAGGGATGAGTCAGATCGAACCGCATCAGGAACTCCTGGACGGTGAGCTTCCGGTAGATCAGGTCGATGGTGAAACCGCCGGCGCGAAGCTGTCCCCCGCGATACTCCAACTGCTCCGGTGTTACGACTTCAGTAGGATATCCCTCCCGGCGGAAATACTCAGCCAGCAGCAGATACTCGCCGAACTGTTTGGTTTGGAACTGCTGGCGGAACTCGAGGATGGCAATCCGCGGAAAACGCTTGTCACCAAAGAGCTTATAGGCCTTCACAAGGGCTTCAAGCAGGTACTTGACGCCGCCGACCCGGTG
>CAYRPT010000195.1:0-7115 GCA_964425895.1 uncultured Solibacteraceae bacterium
GTAGGAAAACAGGTCAACCTGCGACTCCAGGTCGCTTGGGTCCAACTCCACCGAGCGCTCGAAAGCGTCCCGGCATTTCCTTGCCAAACCGAAAGCTTTCAGAGGGCTCCCGGTTTCCGCCTGCCGGCCATAGGCTTTCCCCAGGCGGTTCCAGTAGCGGGCGTTTCCTGGTTCGGCCGACACGGCTTTCTCGAGCGCCTGGAAGGCCTGCCGGTACTTTCCCTGGGAGTAGAGCGACTCGCCAAGCAGGGCCCACGCCGCAGCGCTCTTCTCCGGCAGTTTCCGGAGAAGCTCGACGGCCGCGCCGTAGCGTCCCCCGCGGTACTCTTGCCTCGCGCGGTCCAGCAACGCCTCGTCGGCGCGCCCCAGGGCCGCGGAGACGAGCAGTATCGCTCCGATGGCTCTGATTCCCATACCAGCCCCTCACCGCCGGTTGACGGGCGGCCCGCTTCGAGCCCATCTATACGGAACTCGTCTCCAGTTTCTGAGGCTTTTCCTCCCCGGGCCGCGAAGGTTCATCCTCCTCCAGCGTCACGCTGCCGCGGCGCACGGTTATGGTGCCGCGGCCGGTCTTCATCTTGTACCCGACAGACGTGCCCTGCGGACCGGCGATCCGCGCCCCGTGTTCGCCTTGCGGCTCCACCGTCAACCGCGGACCGTATTCGTTCACGGCGTCTCCGTGGCTGGTAACCGCTTCCACGGCCGCGGCGGGCGATTCCGGCAGCGCCAGCATCACGTCGCCGGATCGCACGGTGACTTCAACGTCGTGCGCGGCGCCGCCCCCCGGCCATAGCTCGACGTCTCCGCGATCGATCTCCAAGCGCACGCTGCCGGTAAACGCCGCCAACCTCACGTCGCGGGTGCCCGTCTTCAGTATCAGGGGGCCGGCAAAGTTCTCGGCGGTCAGGTCGCCCAGGTCCATACGGATCTGGCCCGGCAACCGCTCCACCCTGAGCTCGGTCCGTTTGCTCTTGAACAAGAGCGGCTCCGAGAGATTACGCATCGTCAGCTCTCCGGAGTACGAGCCGTCGATCGTTACCTCCCGGCCGATGGTGTCGAGCTCGATGTCGCCGCCGCGGCCCCGCAAGTCCACCTTGCCTCTGACATTGATCATCCGGATCAGATCGCTCCGGCGCAGCGATACCCGCGCGTCGCCGCCGATCTCCGCGAGCCGTACGCCGGCCCCGTCGCTGTCAATCTCGACGCTGCCCGCCACGTTGGTCACGTCGAAATCCCCATCGCGGCCGCGGGCGATCACCACCGCCCCCTTTGGCACGGTCAGGGCCAGATCCGCGGCGATCCTCGTGTTACCGCTGACCCTCCCCTGGTTGGTTCGCACGATGACCTGATCGCCCGTCCGGGTTACTTCGAGTGGGCACCTCTCATGCGCCGACTCGGCTTGATTCCGCTCAAAGGCGCGCACCGTGGTACGCCCTTCCACCCGGACCTCGGTGGTGTCGGCGCCAGCCACCCGCACGTTGCCGTAAAGATTCTCGATGACGACTTGCGGCGCCTCGCCCGCATCCGCCTTGCCCGACACCGGAAAATCAAAAGCTTCGCCGAACATCTCCAGCCCCTGCATTGTGATCCGCGCGTGGGGGAGCCTTGTTTTGGCGAAGTGCGTTCCCGAGCCGGCCAGCGACACCAGAACAACCAGCGCCCATTCGCCCCCGGTGATGCCGACCCTGGGCAGGGGCTGCGAGCGAGCCGCGGCCACCAGAATCTCGACCAGCCGCAGTCCGCCCCAGACGATCAGCAGAAACGGCCAGTATTCCGTTACCAGGTCCCACAGCGAAAGCTGCGGCCTCAGGTTGTTCACCAGCAGCAGAACACCGACGGCGACCAACAAAACCGGGGCTACCAGAGATCCGCGCCGCATTGCTCACCTCCCTCCCGGGCCGCCGGATCGGCCCGGAGCCGTTCGCTCCAGCAGCTTCAGCGCTCCAAACAGGATGATCAGGGCGGGCCAGGTCTGCGTGAACCGGAATGACCCGCCCTGATCCGCCAGGAACAGTAAACCCAATGCGATCAAAAGGATCGGACCACGAATTGCCGCTACCAGTGCTTCGTTCATCTTGGGTGCCGCCTTACTCGCCTCGCTGGGTCTGGGCTCCACGGCGCGCCACCAACATCCAAACCCCCAACACGATCAGAAGGACGGGCCAGAAACGCCCCACAAGCCGGCCGATCTGATACAGTTCGACGATGTCGAGGCTGAACAGAAGAAAAACCCCACCGAGGACGATCAAGGTGATCGGGCCCATCAGGGAGCTTGAGGTTTCCCTCAGGGGAATCAAGCTGGAGAACTCATCCACCGCCAGGCCGGCTTGCCGCTTCTTCGCCGTGTGGTAGGCTTCGAACGCCATGTAGAAGACCCACAGGGGGATCAACATCGCGAACAGGGGTTCGAGGTCACCCATGCCTGAACTTATGATGCTGATCAGCAGTCCGAAAATCACTACGTGGATGAAGCCCTTGGCATACTGTGCGTTGTAGATCGCGCCCACGCCCGGTATCAGGCCGAGCACAAAAGCCAGCCCGGGCGAGATGCTCGTGTCGACGAACCGGGGCGCGGCCGTCGCGTCCCACTCCGAAGCCGCGCCGGTGTCGGACGCCGCCGGCGCCGGCACATGTTGTTCGCAGTACACCACGCCGCCGGAGCGGTGGATCTCACTCTCCGTGAGTCCCCGGCCGCAAATCCGGCAATATCCGGCCGGCCGCGGTGGCTCTCGATCTTCGGGCGCCGGGTAATCGGTGTGGCCGGTATCCGGCGTCGAATCCATGTTGACATTCATTTCGCCGCTCATTGGTTTACGCTCCTTCCGGCGTCCTCGGGGATTAACCCGGGCTCGGCCGGTTCCGGCTGCCCGGATGACGAGCCTCCGTCCGCCCCGTCCGCCCGCGGAGACGGGGCTGGCTCTCCCTCGCTCCATTCACCCAACCGGTTCTGAATCTCATAGACCACACGGAGGCTCTCGTAGTACTTCACCACCCGGTCCCAGGTCCGGTGCCAGCGCTCATCGACCGACGCCCAAACCCTTGCCGGATGGAGATCCGCCTGGGACAACTGGCGTCCAGGGATGCCGGCAAACCGGGCCAGCAAGGAAAACGACAGGATTGTCATCGCCATGCCCATCGCGAATCGCGGCTGAAGCAGCGGCTGGAACCATCGGCCGAACAGCGCGCGCACCCCACGGCGATCCCGCGACGCTTCCGCCGCCGGAACCTGGAAAAGGAGCCTTGTCAGCAGCTCAGCCGGGGCTTCAACCGGCCCGGCTTTCTTCAAGAAAGCGGCCGCGGCGACGACGTCCTCCACCAGTCGCGCACAGGCAGCGCAGCCGGCGACGTGCCGCTCCAGGTCGTCCTTAACGGACGCCGGGACCGTCCCGTCCACGTATTCGCAGAGCAAGATTTCCAGTTCTGCGCACGTCATCGCGCTACCCTCTTCCACGGGTGGTTCGTGTTGCCCAAGCCACCACGATCCGGTCTGGACGCAACACCGTCACACGACCACCTTCTGCCTCCGCAGCACCCGGGCCAGTTCCGCCCGGCCCCTGTTAATCCGCGACTTGACCGTGCCTTCCGGCACATTCAATACCGCAGCCATTTCCTTGTACTCCAGCTCCTCCAGGTCGCGCAGGATCACCGCCTCGCGCAAATCCGGGGATAGCTTCTGGAGAGCCGCCTGCAAAATCTCCTCGATTTCCCGTCCGGCGAGCAATGCATCAGTCCGGGAACCAGCCGTGAACTCCGCCTCCGGCCCGCCCCTCCGGTCATCGAGCGACTCGGAGGCCCGGTCCATCTTTCCGCGCCGGTAATGGTCGATCAGCAGATTCCGCGTGAGCTTCGCCAGCCAGACAACAAACGTGCCTTCACCGGACCGATAACTCTTCAGCGTCCGAAAGACGCGGAGGAATACGTCTTGAGCGATGTCCTGCGCTTCGGCGCCGTTATTGGTGAACCGGTAGCAGATGGCGTAGACGCGCCGCGTGTGGGTCCGAACAAGGTCCTCCCACGCCGCCTCGTCGCCCTGCAAACACCGCTCCACCAGCCTATCGTCCGGATCCAAGACCACTCCCGAATCCACGGGGTTCCTGCTTCCCAGGTCCGGCCACCAACGGCCGCCCGCACCGGCTGCCATGATCCCCGCTGCTGTGGCCACTGCCGCCATGTTGCGCTCCGGAGGGGGCCCTCGGGTCATTCCTTCCCGATTCCGCCTTCCAGTAAAGGAAACGAGGACTTATCATGGGAAGTTCACTCGAACTCGATTACCATCCGGTTTGGGAATCGCGAGATGGTACGCTATCCCTTGCGGCGCGCAGCCTCTCATTCTACCGCCTTCGCCGCACCGGCCGGCGCCCGCCGGACGTCCCGCATCTTCAGGAGGCGCCCATAGTACCCTCCGCCGGAATCCACCGCTGGATATGGATTGGCGTCCTTACCGCCGCTGCCGCGGTCGTGGCCGCGTTGGTCATACATTGGCGTGGTCTTGAGTTTCAGTGGCGGGAGTTCGCCGACACGTTCCGGCTCCTCGAATGGCCGTGGATCCTCCTGAGCACGCTCCTGGCGCTGGCAACGTACTTCGGCCGCGCCCTCCGCTGGCGCGTTCTGATCCGCGGGGTCAAGCCGGATGCCAGCCTGTGGCGCCTCGCCTCGGCCACCGCGATCGGCTTTACCGCCCTCGTACTCTTTGGCCGCGCCGGAGAACTCGTCAGGCCCTATCTGATTGCCATCAAAGAAAAGGTGTCGTTTCCGTCGCAGATCGCCGCCTGGTTCCTTGAGCGGATTTACGACCTCCTGACGGCGCTGCTGATCTTTGGGTTCGCCTTGAGCCGCGTCCATTCCTCTGGTGTTTCGGTTGGCGAGCACCTTACCTGGGTGCTTCGCGTTGGAGGATGGGCCGCGGCCGCGCTCGGCGCGATCTCGCTCGGTCTCATCTTCGCTTTCAGCCGGTACGCGTCGGTCATGGAATCGCGCCTCCTCGACGCCTTGCAGGTGCTGCCCGAACGGTTGCTGGATCGCGCGAGGCGCGTCCTCACGGCTTTCCGTCACGGCATGGAGTCGAACCGCAGTGCCGGATCCGTTTGGCGGGTGTCGTTCTACAGCGTGCTCGAGTGGGCCCTGATTATCGCCTGCTATGGGTGCGTCTTCCGGGCATCACCCGTGACCGCACGATTATCTATTACAGATGTCGTAATTTTCGTGGGCTTCGTTGCCTTCGGGGCCGTGGTCCAGATTCCGGGTGTTGGGGGAGGGATGCAGGTGGTCTCGGTCATCGTCCTCACCGAGTTGTTCGGATTGAATCTCGCGGCCTCGAGCGGCATCGCCCTCATGCTTTGGGCGATCACTTTCGTCTCGGTCGTGCCTGTCGGTCTGGCGCTCGCTTTCCACGAGGGGTTGAATTGGCACAAGCTGAGAGAGATTGAAGAGAAGGCCCAAATATGATCTGTCCGTTCTGTGGGTATCGCCAAGACAAGGTAATCGACTCGCGGGAAAGCAAAGAGGGGGACCTCATCCGCCGCCGCCGGCAGTGTCTCTCCTGCGGCCGCCGATTCACCACGTACGAGCGAATCGATGAAGTTCCGTACATGGTGATCAAGAAGGACGGACGGCGCGAGAAGTTCGACCGCCAGAAGATCCTCAACGGATTGCTCCGTGCCTGTGAAAAGCGTCCCATCGGTATGGCGCATCTCGCCAGCCTGGTCGACGAGATCGAAGCCAAACTATCCGACCATCCCGATCGGGAAATGGCTACTACAGAGATAGGAGAAATGGTGATGGAGCGGCTTCGTACCCTCGACAAAATTGCCTACGTCCGGTTCGCCTCGGTGTACCGCGATTTCCAGGACGTCGAGGCCTTCCTGTCGGAGTTGGAAGGCTTAATGCGCCAGAAGCGCAGTTAGTCCTGGTTTTTCTGATACTTCCGTTGGGTGCGCAGCGACGGCGCCCGCGGCGGCCGGAGCCATATCCTGAAACTTAAACACAGCCGAAACATCATATGGAACGGGAGCTTAACATCCGGCGGCCGGTGTGGTATCATCAACTGGTATGGGTTGGAGTTGTGTCTCCACGCGCTCGTGATGTGCCGCCAAGCGTTGTTGAACACAATCGATGGGCGGTTACGAGGAGAGCGGATCTCTGTATTGTTTGCTCCCGCTAGAAATGCCGGCGCTGTTTGACTGTTCGGATTGCTAGGTATCCCCGGGGACGGTTGCGCGTTCTCAATGTCGCGAGGTTCCCCGGAGGAGGTGGACCATCTCAGTGGATCGATTTGAAGATCAGTATCTGACGGACGCATCGGAACCATTGACGATTCAGTTCGACGAGGATGCGGGATTCTTCCACCCGGAAGACGTGCACGATGGTGACGACTTCCAGGCCGCTCATCCGGAAGAGTCCATCTACACCGATGATCCGGTCCGGGTCTATCTTCGCGAAATGGGATCGGTGCCGCTCCTGACTCGACAGGGCGAGGTCGGCCTCGCTAAGAAGATGGAGCGCGGCAAGGTCCGCATGCAGAAGGCCATCAGCCGTTCGCCGCTCATCCAGAGGCTGGTTCTGGAATATGCGGAAACGATCAAACAGGATCCGGAACAGGTTGAAACCTTCGTCGAGGTTGGTAACGAGGCGGAGGAAGGTCCGGCGATCATCAAGCAGCGCAAGTCGGATTATCGTCAACTCTTCCTCGAACTGCTGGCGCTTGACAAGCGCTTCAAGGCGCTGACCGACAAGCTGGCCGGCATTGCCCTCAGCAACAAGAAGCTTCGCCGCCGCTGGCAGATGAAGTTGGCACGCAATCGCGTGGACTTTTCGCGCACGATGCGGGCGATTCCGTTTCAGATGGAGTTCTGGAAGCAGTTCGCCAAGGAGATTGAGCGCGCCGGGGAAGAACTCGATCAACTCGATGCCGAATTGCGCCGCGTGGAGGAGCGCGGCGGCGCCAGCGCGCCCAACCGTGTCCGTGAGTTGAAGCGGGAGATTCGCAAGCGGGAGGCGGCGGCGGGCGCCACGATTGTGGAACTTCGACACACGGCCACCGTCATTCGCCGGGGCGAGGTCGAGGCCGAGCGGGCCAAGAAGGACCTGGTGGAAGCCAATTTGCGCCTGGTCGTCTC
>CAYRPT010000196.1:0-7091 GCA_964425895.1 uncultured Solibacteraceae bacterium
CTTCGCCGCGTTGATGCCGCCTTGGGCAGCGATGGAATGCGCGCGCCGTGGGCTGTCTTGATAGCAGAAGCAGCTTACGTTGTAGCCTAGCTCCGCCAGCGTGGCGGCGCCGGCGCCCCCGGCCAACCCGGACCCGACCACGATAACGCGGAACTTCCGCTTGTTGGCGGGATTCACCAGCTTCATCTCGAAACGGCACTTCTCCCATCGATTCTCAATCGGACCTGAAGGTATTCTTGCGTTCAACTCGAATCCCATGAGTGATGACTCCGTTTCCGCTAGCGGGGGCCGACCACGCCCGCCAGCACCGCCACCGGAATGGATATGTTAGCCGTCGCGATGACCACCGTGGCCCCGGTAGCGAAGCCCCGGATCCACGGCATGTACCGGGGATGATTCACGCCCACCGTCTGGAACATGCTCCAGACTCCGTGCGAAAGGTGGTAACCCAGCACGAGCATCGATGCGATGTAGACCAGGGAAGCCGGCACGTAGCTGAAACCCCGCACCACGTTCGAGTACACGTCGATATGCCCGTCCGGCAGCATCGACAGTCCGCCCGTCAGGCAGTGCCCCGTGGTGAAGTGGAGAAGGTGATAGACGATGAAACCCGCGATAATCGGGCCGGAGACGTACATGGTGCGCGAGGCGAAGCTGGCCTGCACCCAGCCGTGCTTCATGTAGCCCACGGGCCGCGCCCGGCGGTTCATTAACCAAAGTTGGGCCGCCGAAACGAGGTGGACAACAACTGTCAACAGGAGAAAAGCCCGGACCGCCCATAACAGGGGGCCCAGTGCGCGCAGCTTGGCTCCGTATGCGTTCAGTTGCTCCGGGCCCATGTAGATCTGAAGATTGCCGATCATGTGGCCCACCACAAACAGGAAGAGAACGCATCCGGTGACGGCCATCGCCGTTTTTTTGCCGAGCGACGCCTGGTAAAACCGGGTGGTAGGGGAGAGAGTAGAAACGGCAGCGCTCATGAGGCTTCCTAAGATCTAAGATGCTATCAGAATCGCCGGGAGGGTAAAACGGGACTCCGGCCCGGCCGGGACCGGCGCTGCGCTCCTGCCACTGCCCGGTGTTGCAGATGTTACAAAAAGTCCTGGTTTTGTGCGGCCGCTTCCCGTAGAATCGGGTGAAGAAGGAGGGGCTCCGGGATGCCTGAACTGTCTGTTTCGAACTGGTTTGGAGATGTCGTCTCCCACCCCAAGGCCGTTGTCGAAGCCAGGTCCGCGGCCGGAATCGCGCGGATCTTGCGGGACACGGACCGTTACCCGTCTCCGGTGCGCGCCGTCGGATCGAACCACTCGACCGCCGCCTGCGCCGTCGCCGACGGCGGAACCATGATCAAGATGCGCGGCATGGACCGCATCCTTGAGATCACCGAGGATACGGTAACGGCGCAAGCGGGCGCCATTCTGATCGACGTGGCGCACGAGCTGAAGAAGCGCGGCCAGCAGTTCTACGTCAACACCGAGATCGGCAACCTGTCGATCGGCTCGGCCGCCTGCGCCGGGACCAAAGACGGCTCGATGCCCGGCGAGTACGGACAGGTTAGTTCCTATTGCTCCCGGCTCAAGATGGTGCTGCCCTCGGGAAAGCTGCTGGAAGCAAGCGAGGAGAGCGATCCCGAACTGATGAGAATGCTGCGATCGAGCTACGGCACGTTCGGCATCGTTACGGAGGCCACCTTCCGCATCCGCCGCATCGAGCCGATGGAGGTGTTCCACGAAACTTTCTCCGTGAAGGACTTTTGCCGGCGGCTGCCGGAGCTGTGGGACCGGGGCTACTCCATGATGTACTACATGTTCCTGTACGACGAGCTGGTCACCTGCGAGTTCCGGAAGTACAACCCCAAGGCGCGCGGCAAGCCGGACGAGCAGGCGTGGGCGCTGCGAAACTACCTGTGGTCGCAAGCCGGACCGCGCACCTGCGCCCGGGCTGAGCAGGACATCCCGAACAAAACTCTCCGGTACAAGTTCATCGACGGCTTTGGCGGATTGTGGCGGTTCAAGCTGGAGAACCTCATCACGGGCAAGCACACCATCGCCACCGATCAGATCATCCGGTACCCCGCCGAGTCCGATGAGAGCCGCTATACCTTCAGCCTCTGGGCCTTTCCCGAGCAGCGCTACGCCGGGTTGTTGCCGGAGTACACCCGCTGGGTGAAGAACTACTACAAGACCAAGGGCTACCGCACGAACATGCTCCACGTGGGATACCGCATCGCGAAGGACCAGCAGTCGCTGCTGTCGTACTCCTACGACGGCAACGTCATGACGATCGATCCGGTGTCGACGGCCAACCCGGGGTGGAAGGAGTTTCTGGCGGACTTCAACGAATGGTGCAGCCAGCGCGGCGGCGTGCCGCTGCCCAACCAGACGTACGGTTTCACGCGGGCTCAGGCGCAAAAGGCCCTGGGATCGCGCCTCGACGCCATGGCCGCCAAGCGCGCGGAGTTCGATCCCGGCAACCGGTTGCTCAACCCGTTTTTCCGCGAGCTGTTCGGCGTGGGGACGGAGCAGGCGAAGCGGACCAACGGCAGCCGGCGCCGCCGCGCGGCCGGGCAGTAGAATCTGACGCATGACCTGGACGCGACGGCGGTTTCTGCAAGCGCTTCCGCCGGTGGCCCTGGCGCGCCGAATCGCCCCCGAGCTCATCCTTCACGGCGCCACAGTCCATACGATGGATCGGGTGCTTCCCCGGGCCCAGGCCGTAGCGGTGGCCGGGGGACGCATTCTCGCCGTGGGCAGCGACGACGAGATTCTCCCGCTCGCCGCCACCGGCACCGTGAAGACCGATCTGACCGGAAGGACCGTCGTGCCGGGGTTCATCGACGCCCATACGCACCCGGTCTACTCCGGGATCCGCCACCTCAAGTGGCTCGATTGCGATCTCCGCTCCATCGCCGCGATACAACAAGTGGTCCGGGAGCGAGCGTCGCGGACGGCGCCGGGAGAATGGATCGTCGGCTTCAAGTACGACGACACCAAGACCAGCGAACGGCGCAAGCTAACCCGCCGCGACCTGGATGAGGCGGCGCCCGGCCGGCCGGTCTTCATCCAGCACCGGGGCGGGCATACCGCCTTCGCCAGCAGCGCGGCGTTTCAGGCGGCCGGCGTAACGGCGGCCACGCCCGATCCCCCGGGGGGCCGCTACGTCCGCGGGGCGGAGAACGAGCTCACCGGGGAAGTGGCCGAAACCGCCAACAACCCTTTCTGGAAGAGGATCCCCACCCACTACACCCGTGAGGAGCTTCGGCGCGGCGCGATGCTGATCTCCGAGATGATGACGCGGGCCGGGGTGACCTCCGTGACCGACGCGGAAGGCGGGCCGGAAGACCTCCGGGCGTATCACGACGCCCGCGACGCCGGCGAGCTCGCTTTTCGTGTTTACTGCTTCATCGTCTCCGACAAGCTGGACGAGATGATGGCCGCCGGCGTCCGGACCGGCTTCGGAGACGATCGCGTGCGCGTCGGCGCCGTGAAGCTGGTGTGCGACGGCTCGATCTCCGAAAGAACGGCGCTTCTATCCGAACCCTACATTGGGCGTCCGGACGACCGTGGCATCCTGGTGACCAGCGAAGAGGAACTGTACGAACAGGCGCGGAAAGCCCACCTGGCGGACTGGCAGATCGGAACCCACGCCAACGGGGATGCGGCCATCGACATCACCCTGCGGGTCTACGAGCGGCTGCAAAGAGAACACCCGCGGCCCGATCCCCGCTTCCGCCTGGAGCACTGCACCGTGGTGAATGACTCGCTGGTGAAGCGCATCCGGGCCCTCGGAGCGATCCCGAACCCCTTCTCTACCTATGTGTACTACCACGGCGAGAAAATGCGGCACTACGGACCCGAACGGTTGAACCGGATGTTCGCCGTGCGCAGCTTCCTGGACGCTGGCGTTCCGGTAACCCAGACTTCGGACTACCCGCCCGGCCCATTCGAACCGATGATGGCCCTGCAATCGAGCGTCACCCGAACTGACAGTAGCGGGATGGTCTGGGGACCCGCGCAGCGCATCACCGTCGAGGAAGCGCTGCGGGTGGGTACGATTCACGGAGCCTACGCTTCCTACGAGGAGACGGTCAAAGGCTCGATCGAACCGGGCAAGCTGGCCGACTTGGTTGTTCTGGGCCGCGACCCCACCAGCGTGGATCCCTTCGAGCTGATCCACGTGCCGGTGGAGCGGACAATGGTGGGTGGCCGTTGGGTTTACGAGGCGTAGGCGGCCCGTTGGGCGCCTCATCGTGACTCGCAGCGGAGCGCAAGGCCGGATAGAGCGCCGCCGGACCGGAACGGACCGAGGGCCATGGGCGATCGAGGCGGAGGTCGAACCGGCGCCCGGCCGCGTCGTCAGCAGCCCGCGAAATCGCCTACAGGCCGGACCCGGGCCGGTTGGGCGGCGGTTCGTCGGACTGAAATCGGTCCAAGCGAACCCGCTTCCGCCGGTGCTTCCGATAGGGTTTCAGGCCGAGGTTTCCCAGAAGGATATAGCCGGCAAAGCCAGAGGCGCAGGCCAGGACGGCGGAGGGTTGCGCGTAGCGCTGGACGTGCTCCGGAAAGGGGAGAACCGGCAGTAGGCCAATGCCCACACCCAGCAGCCAGGCGCCGTATCCGGCGAGGTTCACGCCGGGCCGCGTGTGGGGCCAGCGCTTGTCGTGTTGCCAGTAGTCGGCCGCCATAATGCCGAACACCGGAGCACCGAGCGCGCCGGCCACTGTCAGGAACACCAGCGCATTCGCCGGAGATCCGAGGGCGGCCGTGGCGAACGCGGCGGCGGACACGCCGAGCGCGCCGGCCCAGCGCGGAAGTCCGGGCAGCATCACCGACACGCTGTCCACGGCGAGCCAGGCAAGAAACGCGGAGGCCGGTAGGACGCCGGCCAGCAGCAGGAAGGGCGCCGCCGCGGCCAGGATGCCACCGGAAGCCCGCACCAGCTCCAAGTAACTGAATGTGTCCGCGACCGCGTTCAACTGCTTCCAGCCCGCGATGCTGAGAAGCGCGGCGCTGCCAGCGGCCGTTACCGGCGCCACAATACCGAGTAGCCCCGCCCAACGCAGATCCCGGTTGGAAGACAGGCGGCGAGCGAGGCTGGGCCCGGCGGCCAGCCCGCTGGCGACCAGGGCCGTCACGAGTTGGATCGTGTAGACGATCGCAAGGTACTGCTCGGGCACTTCCATCGTGTACTCTTCGATTCCCAGGCGCGCGGAATGCAGGCCGGCTCCGAGGACGGCTACTGACAGGGCAGCCAGCGGAATCGCCGCCAACGCGATCCACCGCACGCCGGCGCACGCGGCGGCCGCGAACGCCAAACACCACACAGCCGTGACGGCCAGTCCCTCCGGCCCGCTGACCCGCTGCGAATCACGTCCGAGCCCGGCCAGCACCCCGCGTGCGCCGTGCCAGGCGGCGAATCCCAACCAGGCGGCTTCGAGTCCGGCGATCAGCAGCCCGGGGACGAACTGTCCTCCTCGACTGCCAAACGTCGAGCTGCCCAGGACCCCGAGAGGGTAGCCCGTCTGCACCGCCATCCGGGCGGGTATCGCGAAGAAAAGAAAATACGCAAGGAACCCCGCCGCCAGCAAACCGAAAAACAGCGTTCCGTACGTTGCCCGATCGATGGTCCCGGGTGCCAGCACCTCGTAGAAACCGAGCCACAGGAAAAGGCTCGCATAGCAGGGCAGCATCAGCCGGTACCAGGGCGCCCGGTCCGTTACGGCAACTGGCTCGTTCTTGGCAAGATAAGCCCGCATAGCGAATCACTGGCCGAAGTAGCCCAGGCAGCGCCCGCCACAGCAGGGCGGCTCGGGATCCCACGCCCAACCCGGGGATTCGAGCACGTTAGTATACCGTAGCCTGCCCCGCGCATCGAAACGAGAAACGGCCGAAACGACTGGCGCTCGCTGGAATTCGGGGTTGAGGCGCCTGACACCGATCTGTACCTCTGCCTGGGCGATTCCCCGGCCGGAAATCGAGGTGCTTGATCATCGTCTGCCTTCGCCGAGGATGCTTCCGCGGAAGGGCGGCGATCCGGTCCAACCCCTGTCGCAACTCGGGGAAGGTTTACGCCTTGATCAAGCAGGTTAGCATCTGCTAATTTGGAAGAGAGTAAGTTAGCGTCCGCTAACCCGGTATCCCCATGGCCGACCAAGCAGTACGCAGGCCGCGTCTCAGCGCCGAGGAGCGAAGAGCGGCGATCGTAACCGCGGCCGTCCGGCTTTTCGCCGAAAAGGGCTTCCGCGGAGCGACGACGCGGGAGCTGGCCGCGTCGGTCGGGGTGACGGAGCCCGTTCTGTATCAGCATTTTGCCACCAAAGGAGAACTGTACACGGCCATTCTGGAATCCATCTCCACGATCTCGCGGCAGTGTCCGGACGAGGAGCTGGCGCGCGCGATCGAGTCGGGAGACGACCGCGCGTTCTTCACGCAGCTTGCCAACAGGCTCCTCGGCTGGTACGAGGACAGCCCCGAAGTGATCCGCCTGCTCCTGTTCAGCGCCCTGGAGGGGCACGAACTGTCGGACATCTTCTTCGAGCGCCAGATCGTCGTGTATTACGAGATGCTGACGGACTACATTCGCAAGCGGATGGACGACGGCGTGTTCCGGCCAATGGACGCCTATCTGGCGGCCAGGGCGTTTACGGGCATGATCTCCCACCAGGGCCTTTCTTTGGCGGTGTTCGGACGCCGGGAAATCAGTGAGAAACGGTGGCAGGTGGTGGAACTGACGGTTGACGTTTTTCTGCGCGGAATGACGATTTCGCGATCGGAGCCTGTATGAGTGCGCGTTTCTACGCAGTGTTCTTCATTCCTTTGTTGTTGTCTCTGCTGCCGGGTTGCACGGGCAGCGGATCGACACCGCCCGCCGAGGCGGCGGCCGCTCCACCGATGCCGGTCAAAGTCGTCCGGGCCGAGGCTCGGAAGATCGAGAGAAGCATCGCGGTCACCGGCTCGCTTCAGCCGGACGAGGTTGCAACCGTATCCAACGAATTGGCCGGCATGCTGGCGGCCGTCCACGTGGATTTCGGGCAGTTGGTGCGCCGCGGCCAGACCATCGCCGAGCTCGATAAGCGCGAGCAGGAGCTCCAG
>CAYRPT010000197.1:0-7071 GCA_964425895.1 uncultured Solibacteraceae bacterium
GAAGGTGATGTTGGGACCCGGGACCGGCGCGCCGCTCTTCAGTGTATCCGCGTCGGACTTGTTGACCATCGAGATGTGGCCGAGGGGGAACTCGAAGTCGGGTGCCCCGAAGTAGTAGTCGTTGATGCCGATCGTCTTCTGAAACTTCGTGGGATTCGGGGTGAAAGAGATGGCCAGCAGGACGGAGTTGTTGTGGCACATGTAATGCCGCCCGACCATGTCGGAGCTGTTGGCGAGGCCGCGGGGGTGAGCGCCGTTGGCGGAGCGGAGCAGGAGGGCGGCGGAGTTGATGGCGCCGCATGCGGAGACGACGATGTCCGCGGTGTAGGCTTCGGTTTCGCCGTTGCGCTGTACGATCACCTTGGTGATTTCGCGCCCGCTGCCGTTGGTTTCGAGGCGCTCGACGTAGGCGTGGGTTAGCATCTCGACGTTGGGGTGCTGGAGTGCGGGGTCGACGCAGACGATCTGAGCGTCGGACTTGGCGTTGAGCGGACAGGGGAAGCCGTCGCAGTTGGAGCAGCGGATACACTTGCTGGCGTGGAGACGGTTGGCGTCGAACATGACGCCGACGGGGAGGTGGAAGGGCCTGCGGCCGATGCGGGTTAGGTCGTCGTGGAGCTGCTGGATGCGGGGCTCGTGCTGGAGTGCGGGGTGGGAGTAGGGTTTGTCGGCGGGCGGCTCCGTGGGGTCTTCGCCGCGGTTGCCATGGACCTGGTAGAGGTGCTCGGCCTGGGTGTAATAGGGCGCAAGGTCGTGGTAGTTGATGGGCCAGGCGGGCGAGATGCCGTCGTGGTGGCGCAGCTCGTCGAAGTCCTGCTCGCGCAAGCGCAGCAGCGCGGCGCCGTAGACCTTGGTGTTGCCGCCGACGTAGTAGTGAATGCCGGGGTGAAAGGTCTTGCCGTCGCCGTTGAGCCAGTTTTCGTGGGCCTTGTAGCGGCCATCGACGAAGACGGCGCGGGAACTCCAGTTCTCCTGCTCGCGGGGCAGGTAGCCGCCGCGCTCGAGCAGGAGGATGCGCTTGCCGGAGGGGGCGAGCCTGTAGGCGAGGGTGCCGCCGCCGGCGCCCGTGCCGATGATGATGACGTCGTAGTGTGTGTTGGCGGACATGGTTAGCTCCTTGGCTGCTCGATGGCACCGAAGTTGCAGCGGAAGATGCAGCGCTTGTTGTTGTGGTGGTTGAGCTTGGCGCAGTGAACCGCGCGCGCGCCGTGCGTGAGACGATACAGCTCGCCGGCCAGCAGCATGGCGGCCGGCGGGGCAACAAAATAGATCCAGGCGTCGGTCCAGACACGGGCCGGCCAAGCGGAGCCGGCGGTGCGGGCAGGGTTGATGCTCATGCCGGAGAGAGGCGCCTCGAAGGTGATGTAGACGGCGAGCAGGGCTCCGGCGAAGGCGCCCGTGAAGCGGCTGAAGCGGGGACTGTTGCTGGCGAGCAGCACGGTGGCCATCAGCACGAAGGAGATCAGCAGTTCCGCCCAGAAGGCTGTGAGTGGGCCGCCATCGCCGGGGACGGTCACGACGTAGTTGACGGCGGAGTGGGCGAGCGGCGGACCCAGCGCGGCGGCGGCGAGGAGCGCTCCGGCGGCGCCTCCGGCGAATTGGAAGAGCACGTAGAAGAAGGCGTCCCAGCCGTCGATCTTTCCGAGCCGGTGGAAGGTGAGTGTGACCGCCGGGTTGAGATGGGCGCCGGACTGCTTGCCCCAGGGTGAATAAATGATTCCTACCGCGGTGAGCCCCATGGCCAGTCCCATGAGGGCGCGGCGCGCGACGGCGCTGTCGACGGCCTGGCGCACGGAGGAAGCGGGGTGCTCGATCAGCACCCCGAACACGCAGGCCGACACCATGAAGAGGCCCAGGCCGCCAGCTTCCATCAGATACTCCGGCCAGTGCGACTTGATTTTCTCGGTCGGCATCACCCGGTGAATGCCGGGTCCGGGGGCGGATATTCCCCTGGAATAAAGGGAGACGGCGGCGGGATCAGACGGTTGATACTGCTATGATTCACGCACTCACCGAGGCCAACCGCGCGCTGCTGCTGCAAGCGATCGATGTGCTCGACCAGCTTGACGACGAGGCATACTGCTCCGCCCGGCGCCGGCTCGGCGCGCACGTCCGGCACATCCTGGAGTTCTATGAATGCTTTCTCGACGGCGTCGAGACGCAGCACGTCGACTACGACGCCCGGAAGCGGGATCGTGAGGTGGAAACCGGGCGGGCGGCGGCGAAGAAGAAGGCGGTCGAGCTGCTACGGCGCCTGGAGAATCGGGCCGCGCACGGCGACAGGCTGGTGTGGGTGCGTATGGAGGATTCGAGTGGCGAGATCGACAATGACTGGATGCTGTCGAGCGTCAGCCGCGAGCTGCAATCCGTGCGGAGCCATACGGTACACCACCTTGCGCTGATCGCTCCGACCCTGTGCGAACTGGGCGTGAGGCTAGGGAGCGACTTCGGCGTGGCGGCGTCGACGCTGCGGTTTCGTGCGTCGGTGGAGGAGAGGCAGCTATGTGCACGGTGACGTGGGTCCATTCGGGCGACGCCTATGAGCTGCTTTCGAGCCGGGATGAGAAGCTGAGCCGGCCGCCGGCCTCCGCGCCGCAAGTGCAGAGCCGGGGTGGGATGCGGTTCCTCGCTCCGGTGGATACGGCGCATGGCGGGACGTGGATCGGTGTGAACGAGGTTGGCCTGGCGCTATGCCTGCTCAATGGGGAGCCCGCGGCGGAAACAGTACGAGATCCGCGGAGCCGGGGGCTGGTTTTGCCGGAGCTGCTCGGCGCGGTCACGGTGATGGAAGCGGCGCGGCGATTCTGGGAGATGGATCTGAGGCGGTTCGCTCCGTTTGCGCTGGCCGCGCTCGAGCCCGGGCTGCCGGCCGCATATCTCCAGTGGCGCGGCGGAGAGCGGTCGGTGTTGCTGCGGGCGGATCCGTACCTGCCCCTCTCTTCGTCATCATTCGACGACGCGGGCGTGCGGCGCGCGCGCCGGCGGGAGTTTCGCCGGAGGGTCCGGGAGGCTGGCGGCGTGAGCGTAAACGTTTTGGAAAGGTTCCATCTGAGTCACGCGTGCGGCGGCGGAGCGTATGCGCCGTGCATGCATCGGGCGGACGCCCGCACGGTGAGCCTCAGCCGCGTGAGGGTGAACGGCGGATCGGCGGAGTTTCACTACTCGCCCGGGGCGCCGTGCGAGGGCGCCGGGGCGATCCGCGGCGTGCTGCCGCTGCGCCAGTGACGATGCCGCTGCAACTCATCGCGATCGCGCTCGCAACGCTGGTGAGTGAAGATCTCACCTGCATCGCCGCGGGTGTGCTGGTGGCGAGGGGCACGCTGGACTTTCTGCCCGCGACGCTGGCGTGTCTTTCGGGGATCTTCGGCGGCGACCTGCTGCTGTTCGCCGCCGGCCGGTTTCTGAGCCCGCACACGCTCGGCCGGATGGTATCGCCGGCCAGTCTGGAGCACGCCTCCGGGTGGTTCACAAAGAGAGGCATGATGGTGACGTTTCTGAGTCGATTCACTCCCGGCATGCGCCTTCCGGCGTATGTGGCCGCGGGCCTTCTGAAGGCGGACTGGCGGCGGTTTGCGTTGTGGCTTCTGCTTGCGGGCGCGGTGTGGACGCCGTTGCTGGTGGGGCTGGCGGCGGTTGTAGGAGAGCAGGCGCTGCGGGCAGTGCTGGACAGCGCGGCGGTCTCCATCTTTGCCGTAGTCTGCGTGTTCGCGCTTCTATCGGTGTTGCGGCGGCTGGCCGAGTTCCGGACGCGGCGCGCCCTGGTGGGGCGTCTGAAGCGCGCCGTGACCTGGGAGTTCTGGCCGGTGTGGCTGGCGTATCTGCCGGTGTTTCCGTACCTGTTGTGGCTGGCGGTCCGCTTCCGGTCGGCGTCCGTCTTCACCATGGCCAACCCGGGCATGCCGTTGGGCGGCCTGGCGGGGGAGTCAAAATCGAGAATCCTGGACCAGCTTCGCCGCAGCGGCAGGGTGCCGGCGTACACGGTGGTGTCGACGCGGGAGGTGGCGGAAGAGTTCATGCTGCGCACGGGAACGGAGTTCCCGGTCGTGCTGAAGCCGGATGTGGGCGAGCGGGGCAGGAACGTCGCCATTATTCGCTCGGCGAAAGAGCTGGCTGGCTACTTCGAGGAAACGCGGCGAGACACAATCATCCAGCGGTATGTGGAGGGGCCGGAGTTCGGCGTCTTCTATTACCGGCGTCCGAACGAGGAGCGCGGCCGGATTTTCGCGATCACGGAGAAGCGATTTCCGGCGGTGGTCGGAGACGGGCGGAGTACGGTGGCTGAGCTGATCCTGCGCGATCCCCGCGCGGTGTGCCTCGCGCCGCTGTATATGAAGTCTGTCCGGCGCTGCCCGGACGAAGTACCGCGGGCAGGAGAGGAGGTGCCGCTGGCGGAGGTGGGAGCGCACTGCCGGGGCACGATCTTCCTGGATGGCGGGTATCATCGGACCGATGCGCTGGAAGAGGCGATCGACCAGGTGAGCAAGACGCATCGCGGCTTCTACTTTGGCCGCTACGATGTGCGGGCGGCGTCCGCGGAGGCGTTTCGCGCGGGCGAGTTTCAGGTGATCGAGCTGAACGGTGTCTCGGCGGAGGCTACCCACATCTACGATCCCGCACTCAGTATCTGGGAGGCGTACCGCGTGCTGTTTCGGCAATGGCGGATCGCGTTTGAGATCGGCGCGGCCAACCGCGCGTTGCGGTGACCGCCATGGTGGAACACGTTTCGGGTTGGATCGAATATACCGCGGTGGCAGTGGAGGCGGCCACGGCGGGTGTGATCGCGTTCGCGGTTGTGGAGGCGCTGTGGCGGACGGTGAGACGGCCGCGAGCGCGGCTCGATGCCCGCCTCCATCTCGGCCGCTGGCTGGCGCTGGCGCTGGAGTTCGCGCTGGCAGCGGACATCCTGCGGACGGCGGTGGCGCCGAGTTGGGACGAGATCGGGCAGCTCGGGGCGATTGCAGCCCTACGGACGGCGCTGAACTTCTTTCTCGAGCGGGAGATTCGGCACGGCGAATCGGTGCAGGCCGCTCTCCGCTGACCTTCACTTCCGGTAGGCAACCAACCGGGAGAAATCCACCATCACATCAGCGTATAAGGCCGTTTTCCGTCCAAGTGGTTACGCAGATAGCCAGCGGACCGATTGGAGCTACGGAACGCCGCGGCTACGCCACTTGCAGGGTTTCGACGGGCTGACCGGATGCCAGGCTGTCCAGGACTTCAGGGCAGAAATCTACCCGTTGGGTCAACCGATCGTTCCGGCCTCGGGCTCCAGCCGGCCCAGACCTGGACCATCTGGTCCTGCTGAAAGGCATCGGTTAACCCCCTTGGGTGTTCCCTGGGGTGGGACCCCAAGCGAGGACTGCTACCGGCACCCCACGGGTCGCCTTCATTTTCACAGCGGCTGGACTATGCCCGTTTCTATGCCCACCACCTGCATAGATGGAGTGCTACCATGTGAGACGTGAGCCTTGAACGCGAGCCGCCCGCTGGCCCGAAGTGGTTCATAGGTAACGTTCTGTATAGCCTCGTATCATTCGGTTGCCATCCGCTGCAAGTTGTTGATTTCCAATGGGGCCTTGGCTTCGAACCAGTAGGCCGGGGGTTCGAGTCCCTCCGGGCGCGCCAGCGGAACCGACAGCTTGTGGCGGAAGTCGCAAGCTACAACATGGATGTGAACGACCCCGCGAACTTCGGGCGGTTTCAGGGTTATGTCAACGGAAGCCGGGTGATCTCCTTCGTGGGACGGCTGTACTGGTGATGCCGGGGCGGAACCGCCGGTCTCGACGACGGCGGGAGGGTGCGCGGCGACGCTTTGCGGTTTGCGGAGGTGTACGCACGGGGGCCGCCGTCCGCGGGAGCGAGGGGGCCGCAACGCCGGAGAGAGCTGACCGCGCGAACGCCGGCACGGCGCGTGGATTCGCCGCTACCTCCAGTGCCGGCGCTTCATCAAATTGAGGAGCGGCTGAGCCGCTACGCAAATCCCATCGAAGGAGACAACCGCCATGAAACGATCCGCGAGTGCGCACTGGAGCGGCGACCTGAAGGGAGGACGAGGAACGCTGACGACCGCGAGCGCGACGCTCTCCGGCACGTCCTATTCCTTCCACACCCGCTTTGAAGAGGGCCAAGGGACCAACCCGGAGGAGTTGCTGGCGGCAGCGCACGCGGGCTGCTTCTCCATGGCGCTGTCCGCTCAGCTTGGCGAAGCCGGACTGACGGCGGAGTCCATTCACACGGATTGCACCATTACCCTCGAGAAGACGAGCGGGGGATTCGCCATCACGAGCAGCCGCCTGGCGCTGCGGGCGAAGATCCCGGGCGCATCGGCGGAGGCCTTCGAGAAGGCGGCCCAGGCGGCGAAGACAGGCTGCCCCGTGTCGAAGCTCTTCCACACCGAGATCACCCTGGAGGCGACGCTCGAGGACTGACGCGCTGCGACACGGCGGTGGAGCGCTCTGCCGCCAGGGGCCAGCCCGGGGTTTCGCTGCGGCAGCCGATAAGCAACGCAGGGAAGCGATGTCGGGAGTTTTCTGGCTCATCAGCGTGATCGCGTTCACCGGGGCCCTCGTTCTGATGGCGATCCTGCGCAGCGGAAACAATGGCGATTGAAGACAACCCGCGCGCGGGTTCGGGCGTCTGATGTAACAGGGGAGCGGACGGCGCCAGGGCGGGTGGTGTTCGCGTCCCCCTGTGCTATCGTGGAGGCAACGCGGGGGATGCCCAAAATGCGAGTCCGACTTCTCGCGGCGGCCGTAACGCTGCTCGTGTTGCTCGGCGGCCTCTATGCCCAGCGGCGCGGACGCATGCCGATGTTTGAGGAGGACGAGTATGTCCCTCTGCCCCCCGACGCCGATGAGAAAACGGAGTTCGTATTCACCCGCTTGCGGTATCCGAGTTTCGGCGGGTCGTGGCGCGCCTGGCGTGGCGCCTGGGCGACGGACTATCCGAAGGCGGACCGGCAATTCTTGCAGGGGGTTCGCCGCCTGACCCGCATCCATTCCCGTTCGGTCGAGCACGTGGTGGATCTCGAGTCGGACGAAATCTTCGACTGGCCCTGGATTTACGCCGTCG
>CAYRPT010000198.1:0-7034 GCA_964425895.1 uncultured Solibacteraceae bacterium
GGGATTCGCCGGCCACCCGCGTGACGGCGTCACGGCCGAGACCGCGGCGGAAACCCATCGACAAAACAGCCACCAGCAGGGCGAGCGCCAGCGCGGTCACCGGATCGCCGAAGAACTGCCAATAGCGCTTCGCCGGCAAAGAGAACATCCCGGCAAGCGTGCCGGCGAAGATCAGCGCGATGGGCAGCAGCAGCACTGCCAGCACAAGTGGCACCGACGGCGGGGGCCGATGAGGTTCGTCGCCGGAGTCCGCGGCGAAGCGCGCGGCGATTTCGGGCACCGGCACAAACATGCGCCGGGCGATCCAGCCTCCGTACATGATGCCGCCCACGATTGCCATCGGCACCGACACGGCAATCCCGTACAGGATTACCTTGCCCAGATCGGCGCCCAACGCAGCCGCCGCCGCCGCGGGCGCCGGATGGGGTGGAACCAAGGCGTGCGTCACCGTCAGCGCCGCCGCCACCGGCAGGCCGAAAAGCAGGATGGACTTCTTCGACTCCCGCGCCAGGTTCCATACAATGGGCGCCAGGATGATGAAGGCCACGTCGAAGAAAATGGGAAGGCCGACGATGAAGGCGCCGGTCAACACCGCCCAGGAGGCGCGGTCCCGACCGAACTTCCGCAGGAACCAGCCAGCCAGCACGCGCCCTCCCCCGGAGTGCTCGACAAACCGGCCGATCATGGCCCCGAGCGCCAGAATGACGGCAATGCTTCCGAGCGTCCCGCCCATCCCGCCGCGAATCGCGTCGACGACCTTGACGGGATCCATGCCGGACGCCAAACCCAGCGCTATGCTGGCCGCGAGCAACGCCACAAAGGCGTGCATGCGCACCGCCAGGATTAGGAAAAGGAGCAACCCCACGCTACCCAGCGTGAGCATTACGAGCGCCGGACCGTCCCCCGCCATGACCCGGCCATTCTACAGCACGGCGGGCGGCCGCCGGGACGAGGGCTTCGCCTGGAACGCACGGCGGATCGGCCGCCTACAGCCTTAGCCGGTCGCCCACGCGGAGCCCGTGTTTGGCAATCGAGCCCGCCGGCAGTTCCAGGATCGTGAGGGCCTCTTTCGTGCCGCCATAGTTCGGACACTCCATCGCGCTTTTCGACGGACACGGAGGAGTGTCGGGCGCCACCTCGACGATCCGGCCGTCGCGGTCCAGCCAGAGGATGTCCAGCGGGATGCGCACCTGGTACATCCAATAAGGGTAAAGGCCCGGTTCGGCGTGGAGGAACAGCATGCCACGGCCCTCCTCGAGCGAATCGCGGAACATCATGCCGCGCATCATGTCCTGGGGGTGGGTCATTACTTCGGCGCGCACCTTGAAACCGTTGGGCAGGGTCACCACGCGGGTGTTGAAATCCTCCAGCTTGACGGGCTGAGGGCCACAGCCGGTCTGAAGAAAACCAAGCAGGACCATCGTGCTCGACACGATCCGGGGAAGCATGAAATAAAATGGTAACCAGCAGGGAAACCGCTCCGCCACCCGGCGATTCCTCTTGTCGAATCGTGGCGCCCGCCGGGAGTCGGGACGCGAACCGGACCCGGGACGGCAAATCAGTTCGGGACTCCATGCGAGGATTCCTCCGCAAACTGCGCTTGACACTCGAAATGATCAAGTTCGAGCACTCTGTCTTCGCCCTGCCGTTCGCGCTCACGGGAGCGCTCCTGGCGGTACGGGACCAGAATTTCGCGGTCGAGGGCCTCGCCGGCAAACTCTTCTGGATTGTCGTCGCCATGATCAGCGCCAGATCGGCGGCGATGACCTTCAACCGCGTTGTCGACGTGGATACCGACGGCCGGAACCCCCGCACCCGCAGCCGCCACCTCCCCGCCGGGCTACTGACCAGAAGTTTCGCCTGGGCTTTCCTCGGGGCCGCGTGCGCCGTCTTCCTGCTGGCCGCCCGGGCCTTGAACCCACTCTGTTTCCAGCTCGCTCCGGTTGCGCTCGGCGTCGTGTTCTTCTACTCATTCACCAAGCGCTTCACGTCGTTTTCCCATGTGGTGCTCGGCTTCTGCCTGGGCATTGCCCCCGCCGCGGCCTGGATCGCCGTCCGCGGGTCGCTCGACACGAGAGTCCTCTGGCTCACAGCCGCCGTCACCTTCTGGACGGCTGGCTTTGACATCATCTATTCCTGCCAGGACTACGAGTTCGACTCCGGCGAGGGGCTGTTCAGCCTTCCACGAAGCCTCGGGATCGCGGGGGCGCTTTGGGCGGCGCGGCTGAGCCACGTCCTCATGCTGGCGTGTCTGTTGATGCTGGTGGAGGCTTTCGGCCTGGGGCCGGTGAGCCTGGCCGGCGTCGCGGTGGTGACCGGCCTGCTCATTTATGAGCATCGGCTGGTCCGGGCTGACGATCTATCCAAAGTAGACGCGGCCTTCTTCACCATGAACGGCTACGTCAGCGTGCTATTCTTCTGTTTCTGGGCCGCCGACATCCTGTGGGGACGCCGAGGGGCATGATGATGGAACCGGTTTTCGAGGACGCCCGACTCCACCTGCTGCGCGATAAGGTCGAGCGCGGCGAGCGGCTCACCTTCGACGACGGCGTCGCCCTGTATCGCACACCCGACCTTTTGGGCATCGGCTGGCTGGCGAATCGTGTCCGCGAGCGTCTCCACGGCAACGTCACATACTTCAACGTCAACCGCCACATCAACCCCACCGACGTATGCGTAGCGAGCTGCCGGCTTTGCGCCTTCGGCAAGAAAGCGCGCGACCCGAAAGCCTACACGATGTCCCTCGAGCAGGTTTGGCAACGCGCCGGACAGGGCTACTCCGAAGCCGTCACCGAGTTCCACATCGTCGGCGGACTCCACCCCGAGCTGACCCTCGATTGGTACTGCGAAATGCTCCGCGGCCTCAAGGCGCGGTTTCCCGCCGTTCACCTGAAGGCACTCACGATGGTCGAGGTAGCTTACCTCGCGCGGAGGGAAAAGATCTCCACGAAGGAAACCCTCCGCCGCCTCAAGGAAGCCGGAGTGGACTCGATGCCGGGCGGCGGTGCGGAAATCTTCGCCGAGCGCGTGCGCCGCATCATCTGCGATCACAAGATCGACGGCGGCGAGTGGCTCCGGGTGGCGCGCGAGGCCCACCAGATGGGCATCCAGTCGAACTGCACGATGCTCTACGGCCACATCGAAACCGAAGAGGACCGCGTCGATCATCTCCTGCGGCTCCGCACGCTCCAGGATGAAACCCGCGGTTTTGTCACCTTCATCCCGCTGGCATTCCATCCGGAGAACACGCCCCTTGGACACATCGCGCCGACCACGGGTTTCGCCGATCTGCGCAACATCGCCGCCGCCAGGCTCCTGCTCGACAACATCGCGCACATCAAGGCTTACTGGGTGATGCTGACTCCCCGCATCGCGCAAATCGCCCAGCGTTTCGGCGCCGATGACATGGATGGAACGGTCGTGGAAGAGAAGATCTACCATGACGCCGGCGCAACCACCAGCCAGTCGCTCCGGCGCGGAGAACTGCTCGACCTCATCCGCAAATCCGGCCGGGAGCCAGTCGAACGCGACACCCTGTATCGTCCGGTCCAGCGCTCCGAAACATCCTTCTCGGTTCTCGTCTGAGACCCGCCATGTTGCTTGTCTCCATCCGCCACCTCCCCACGGAGTGGAACGAGCGGGGGCTTCTTCAGGGGCAGGGCGACAGCCCCCTCCTCGAAATCGACCCGGCATCGGAAGCCGCCATTCGTGGGAATCTCGATCGCCTCACCCGGCTCGGGGCGTTTGACGTCATTCTAACGAGCGAACTCCGGCGCACGCAGATCACCGCCGCGAGGTACGGCTTCGATCGGTTCACGCCGGAGCCCCTGCTCAACGAGCTCGATTTCGGCGAGTGGGAGGGACGGCCCCGTGATGCCTTCTACGGCGCGTTCGGCGACCGGTGGTTTTCTGATCCCCGGAGCCTGGTGCTGGGGGAGAGCCTGGCCGGTTTCCAGTCCCGCATCCTGTGTTTTCTCGAGAAGTACCGCCGCCGCCGGACCGTGCTCGCTTTCAGCCACGGATCCTGGATGCGCGCTCTCCGGTCCATCCTCACACACGGTGACATCCGGGCCATGAACAGCGGCTGGATCGAGAATAACGAGATTCTGGAAGCGCGAATCTGAAGGGAGCCGGACCCTGGAGCGGGACCCGGGACACGCCGGGCCGCCGGCGGCCGGCCAGCTAAGATGAAAGAGGAATCGGACCTCCCGGATGCACCACGAAACCATTGATCGCTGGCGGCACGACCACGTTTTCGGCCAGGACCGGGTCCGCGCCGGCGAGCGAAGGACAGCCATCGTGGTTGTCCTCACCACCCTCACCATGGCGGCTGAAATCGTCGCCGGCAGCCTCTTCGGCTCCATGGCGCTGCTGGCCGACGGTCTCCACATGGCGTCCCACACCTTGGCGCTCGGGATCGCCGCGGCCGCCTATGTCTACGCCCGCCGCCACGCGCGGGACACGAGTTTCAGCTTCGGCACGGGAAAGGTGAACTCGCTGGCGGCCTTCGCCGGCGCGGTGCTGCTCGGGGTGTTCGCCATCCTGATGGCGTGGGAGAGCGTCGAGCGCTTTCTTCACCCGGTGACCATCCGGTTCGACCAGGCGATCCTCGTCGCGTGCCTCGGGCTGCTGGTGAACGCGCTCAGCGTGGTCATCCTCGGCGGGCATCATGACCGCCGCCACGACCATTCCCACGACGCCCGACTCGGCGACTGCCACCACAAGGACCACAACCTCCGCTCGGCCTATCTCCACGTGCTCGCCGACGCCCTTACCAGCGTGCTCGCCATCGGCGCTCTGCTGGCCGGCAAATACGCCGGACTCGCCTGGCTTGATCCGGCGATGGGGATCGTCGGCGCCGTCCTCATCAGCCACTGGTCCGTGGGCTTGCTGCGCACTACCGCCCGCGTCCTGCTGGACCGCACCGCCCCCCGCAGGCTCCAGGAGGCGATCCGGGCCCGCGTGGAGAGCGGCGGGAACCTGCGCATCACGGACCTTCATGCCTGGGCCATCGGGCCGGATCAGTACGCCGCCATCATCTCGCTGGTGGCTTGCGAGCCCAAGACCGCCGACCACTACAAGGAACAGCTTGAACGGGACCTCGGCCTGGTTCACGTCACGGTGGAGGTCCATCACTGCCCGTTCCATGCCGGCAGCCCAGCGCCCTATTGAGCACGGTAACCAGCAAACGTTGTGTCGCTGTGTCACACAGAAATGCGAGCCTCAGTAGGACAGTTGTTCAACGCACATCCGGCGGCCGCGGGGATTCGCGCCCGGTTCCCTTCCCCTCCTCGTAGCGCGGGTTCGGCGACGGCATGTTGGCCTGGACCCGCGTGCGCCACGCACTCAGTTTTCCCCGGAGCTCCGAAACCTTCTGTGGATGGGCCCCCGCCAGGTCGTACCGCTCGCCGAGGTCCTTGTCGAGATCGAACAACTCGGCGCGGCCATCCTCGTACCACTCGACCAGCTTCCAGCCGCCTTCGCGGATCGCCCCGCCGGGCGCGCCTCCCTGGTTGCCGTAGTGCGGGTAGTGCCAGAACAGCGGGCGTTCCGCCAGCCGGCCTCCCCGGAGCAACGGCACGATGCTCACCCCATCCAGGTGCTGCTCCGGACGCGCGGGCAGGCCGGCGAGCTCCAGAATCGTCGGAAAGAAGTCGGTGCTGATGACCGGCTGGGATGCGACGCTGTCCGGCGTCGTTACACCCGGCGCGCGGACCAGCGCGGGCTCGCGAATGCCGCCCTCGTAAAGCCAGCCCTTGCCAGCGCGCAGCGGGTAGTTGCTCGTGGGCCAGCCTTCCGACGTGCTGAGCCCGCCGTTGTCGGACATGAAGAAGACGACGGTGCGGCCCTCCACGCCCGCCGTCTCGAGGGCCTGAAGCACCTTGCCCACCGCCTGGTCCATGGCCTCCACCATGCCGGCATAGACGGCGTGGTCCTGCACCTGGCGCTCGTCGCGGGGACCCTGGCGAAGGAACCGGTCTCCGGCGAACGCCACCTGCTTTGCCTTGACGGTGTACTTCTGTTCGAGATCCTTCCTTGCCATGAGCGGGGTGTGGACCGAGTAAAAGGAGAGATAGGCGAAGAACGGGCGGGTCCGGTTCGCCTCGATGAAACGCACGGTTTCGGTGGCCAGGCGGTCGGGCAGGTGCTCGCCCGGCGGGCCGTCCTCAAGCCGGGGATTGCCGTAGGGCGAGAAGTACCGGTTGCCGCCGTACGGTCCACCCCGCTCGATGCCGCCCTTGTTGATATCGAACCCCTGGTCCTCCGGCCAGAAGCCCTCAGGACCGAGGTGCCACTTCCCCGCGAAGAACGTGGCGTAGCCCGCTTCCTTCAACGCCTCGGCGATGGTGACCTCGGAGTGGGCCAGGCGATCGCTGTAGGGGGCAGGCAGGAGCCTCGTATTGCGCTTCCACTGCTCGGGCTGGTTGGACCCTTCCGGACTGATGTAGTCGGTGATCCCGGTGCGCAGCGGATAGCGCCCGGTCATGATGCTCGCGCGGGTTGGCGAGCACACCGGGCAGGCGGCGTACGCGGCAGTGAGACGCATCCCCGTCGTGGCGAGCCGGTCGATGTTTGGCGTTTCGTAGAATGGGCTTCCGAACGCGCCGACATCGCGCCATCCCAGGTCGTCCACGAGGAAAAAGACAAAATTAGGGCGCTGGGGCGCGCTTAGCGACGGTAGAGGGGCGCCGACGGCCGCCAAACCGATCCAACACCACAAGCGGTTGCGAATCACACCGCAACGCTATCACATCGAACGCGGTGTTGCGGCGCGGGCGGATGGCCCGAACACCTGGCTTGCCCGCCCGGCGCGAGAGCTCCGAGGCGCTGAACGGCGCGGAGGCCGATCAGAATGCACGGAAGCGAGTCTGCTCAACGATGCGGACGCGCTGGCCCGCAAGCCGGCTCATCACCGCGCGGCGCAGCGAGGCCGTCACGCGGTCCGCGTAGACAAGCAACGCATACTCGCCGTCATCCCGGGCTTCGTCGGCGCGCGCGATACCAACTCCATGGACGCCCGCGATCCGGAACAG
>CAYRPT010000199.1:0-7021 GCA_964425895.1 uncultured Solibacteraceae bacterium
CCAGATCGCGGCCCGCCTCCGCCGCGCGGCGGAGCTTCTCGTAAGTGGCGCCACAATTCGGGCACCGATATTCGTACATCGGCATGGCAGTTCGCTTTTGTCCTGCTTCATTCCGAGGATGCCACAGGGGCCGCCGGGGTGACAACCCGAGGGGCTGCGACGCGTACGCTCTTCAGGACACAAAGAAGCCGGCTGACCGGGCGGAGCTCAACGGACGGCCGCGCCGGGCTAACCAAATCCTTTTCCGGACGTTCTTCTCTATAGGTTCCGCGGCGACGGGGATGGAAGGACGCGAAACCGGCGCGCGGGGGGGATTCGTCTAAGGTAGCAAGGGCTTGTCCCGAACCGGAGGGCGGGATCCAACAATAGCGGAGTTCCCGGATACCGGATTCAACTTTCCTGTGGCGGAGTTGTCCCGCGCGCTTACTTAAGGAGCATCTGATGAATCTTCGACCGACACTCAGGGTGATGTGTGTTCTGTCAACGGGCATTCTGGCGGCGCTGGCCGCTGGATCCTTGCTGCCGGGGTCCGGCGCGGTCTCGAGAGCGGCGGCGGCGATACCGGAACTGGCGGCGATCGATCCGGCGGGCCCGGCCGCGGCGCTGCCGTTGGCTGGGACTTTCGCACCAATCATCGAGCGGGCCGCGCCGGCCGTGGTGAGCATTACGGCGTCGGCCGTGGTGAAAGCTGAACAGCCTGGCTTCCCATTCTTCGGGCCGCCGGAGGGGCGGAGAAGCGGAACCGGATCGGGGGTGATCATAACACCAGACGGCTACGTCCTGACGAACCATCATGTCGTCGACGGCGCCCAGCAGATCGAGGTGACGTTGAGCGACCGGCGCACCTATGCCGCGGCCATTGTCGGTTCCGACGCCCGAACCGACATCGCCGTCTTGAAGCTGGACGCAACGAATCTGCCGGCGCTGCCGCTGGGGAACTCCGATAGCGTGCGCGTGGGAGACATCGTGCTGGCGATAGGAAACCCGTTCGGGATCGGTCAGACGGTGACGATGGGGATCGTCGGCGCGACCGGCCGCGGCAATCTGGGCATCGAGGACTACGAGGACTTCATCCAGACCGACGCGGCCATCAACCCCGGCAACTCGGGTGGTGCGCTGATCAACACGCGGGGTCAGCTCATCGGCGTGAACACCGCGATCCTGAGCCGCACGGGAGGCAACAACGGCGTGGGATTTGCCGTGCCGGTCAACCTGGGCCATCACGTGATGAGCCAGATCATCAGGCACGGCGAGGTGAGGCGGGGCTACCTGGGTGTGGGAATTCAGGATCTGACGCCGCCGATGGCGAAGGCACTCGGAGCGCCGTCGGCTTCGGGCGCCGTCATCAGCGACGTGACGCCCGGCGGACCGGCCGCGGCCGCCGGCATGAGGAGGGGCGACGTCATCCAATCAATGAACGGCCGGACGGTCCGGGACGCCCGCGAACTGCGGCTGGCGGTCGCGGCGATCGCTCCGGGAACCCAGGTGACGCTCGGAGTCGTGCGAGACGGAGAGCCGCGGGAGATTCGCACCAGGCTCGACCAACTTCCGGAGCCGGGCGCCCGGAAAGCCGACGTCGCGGCCGGCCGGGGATCCGGCTATGGACTTGGTATCGCCGACCTCACGCCCGAGCTGGCCCGGGAGCTTGGAGTCGAGCCCGGCGCCTCCGGCGTGGTTGTCACCGAGGTCCAGCCGGGCAGTGCGGCGGCCGAAGCCGGACTTCGCCGGGGAGACGTCATCCTCGAGGCGAACCGCCGCGCCGTGGCGAATCACCAGGAGTTCCGCGAGGCCGTGCGGGCCGCCGCCGGAGAGCCGCTGCTCGCGCTGATCAGCCGCGACGGCCGGACCTTCTACGCGGTTCTGACGGCGCGCTGATCGCGGGGCCGTGGCGGCCGTTGTTTCGGTGATACACTGGGCGGCGAGCTTATGAGGGAGACCACCTACCGCAATCGCAGCGCCGCCCAGATCGAATCTGCGGAACTGACCGTGACCGTGCTGCAGGAGGGCGGCCACATCGCCGCCATCACCGACCGGGCGACCGGCGTCAATCCGCTCTGGACACCGCCGTGGCCCTCGATCGAGCCCTCCTCCTACAGTCCGGACGCGCACCCGGAGTACGGACGCGGAATCGAGAGCCGGCTGCTCGCGGGCATCATGGGCCACAACGTCTGTCTCGATATCTTCGGCCCGCCGACGGACGCCGAGGCGGCCGCCGGGCTTGACGTGCACGGCGAGGCCTCCACCGCGCCCTATCTCTTCGCCCAGGACGACGACGCGCTTGTCTGCCACGCCGACCTGCTGGAGGCCAACCTCGGCTTCACACGGCGCATCCGGCTCGAGGGACGCACGCTCCGGATTCACGAAACGGTGGACAACATGAGCGGAACTGACCGCCCCGTTGGCTGGACGCAGCACGTGACCCTCGGCCCGCCGTTTCTTGAGAAAGGCCGGACGCGGTTCCGCGTGGCCGGAACGCGGTCGCGCGTCTTCGAAGGGGAGTTCGCCCCGCCGGGCCGCGGTTGGCAGAGGCCGGGGGCCGACTTCGAGTGGCCGCGGGTCCCGCTGGTTTCCGGCGACGCCGGCGACCTCACGGTGTTCACCAATGCGCCGGCGTCCGGAGGGTTCACCACCACACTGATGGACCCTTCCCTCGAAAACGTGTACTTCATCGCGTGGTCCCCGTCGCAGGAAATGGCGCTCGGTTACGAGTGGCGGAGAACGGATTTCCCCTGGCTCGGCCGGTGGGAGGAGAATCTGTCGCGGGAACAGGCGCCTTGGAACGGCCGTACCATCGCCCTGGGCATGGAGTTCGGCGCTTCCCCGATGCCGGAGCCTCGCCGGAGCATGATCGAGCGCGGACGCCTGTTCGATACGCCGGTGTTCCGCTGGATTCCCGCCCGGCAGCGGGTCGAGGTGGAGTACCGCGCGACGCTGTTTCCGTCCCAGAGCTTGCCGGAGCGGCTGCCCTAAGCTGGGCGGCGGCCGCTGCGGGCGGTTCTAAGCGGCCAGCCGAGTCACCTTGACACCGGGGCGCTCCAGGACCTCCGGGCTCAGATCCACGCCGAGGCCCGGGCCGGGCGGCAGGGGCAGCATCCCCTCGACGGGCCGCAGATCGGCGGTGAGCAGACCACCGTACTCATCGAGGTAGTGGCGGCGCACGGTCTCCAGGATGGCCAGGTTCGGCAGATTCGCCGCCAGGTGGGCCGAAGCCATATGCAGAACGGGCCCGCCGCAGTTGTGCGGCGCCACCGGCAAATACCACGTCTCGGCCATCGCGGCGATCCGCCTTGCTTCTGAGATTCCCCCGCACCAGGCGATGTCGGGCATGATGATGCGCGCGGCCCGGTTTTCCAGCACCTCCCGGAAGCCCCAGCGCGTCATCAGCCGTTCGCTCAGGCACAACGGAAGCCGGGTGGCGGTGGCCAGCTCACGGTAAGCCGCCGGGTTGTCCTGGGGCATCATTTCCTCGAGCCACATCGGTTCCAGTTCTTCGAGCGCCTGGGCGATGCGAATGGCGGGCGCCAACTTCCAGTAACCGTGAAACTCCATCGCCACGTCGATCGAGTCCCCCAGTTCCTCGCGGATCCGCCGCAACGGTTCGGCGCCGCGCCGGAGTTGATCCGGAGTGATGTAGTTGCCGCCGGTTTCCCGCGCGATCCGGTCGAAGGGCCAGATCTTCATGGCCCGAATGCCGGCCTGGAGCAGTTCCCGCGCCAGGCGGACCGGTTCGGTATGGAAGTCGATATGGTCGTAGCAGGTGTTGTAGACACGGATCGCCGAACGGGACGCGCCGCCCAGCAGGTTATAGACCGGCTGCCCGGCCACCTTGCCCGCGATATCCCACAGGGCGATATCGAGCGCGCTGATGGCGCGGATCTCGGCGCCGGCCCAGCCCGAATAGGCAATGGATTCGAACATCCGGCCCCAGAGGCTGTCGCGGGCGAGCGGGTCGCTGCCCAACAGGACCCGCGCCAGCGAGCGGGAGATGACCGAGGCTTCGGCGCCGGCGACGGGATAGGTTTCTCCCAGTCCGGTAAGCCCTTCATCGGTGTGCAGGCGAACCCAGAGCCAGTCGATGGCCCCGGAATGTACGGTGATGCCCCGGGAGTACTCGATGGTCTCGATAGCGGAGATCTTCACGGTCCCCCCGAGCTCAGCCGCGCCCGTGACGGAACGGTTACAGAGCAGGCGGCATTTCGAGTCCGGCGGCGCCCAACGCCTTCGACAACAACTCGATGGCTTCGGGCTCCCGGGTGGCCCGGGAGATGGAAACCTCCATGATCAGCATGTGCCGCGCCTTGTCGAGCATCTTCTTTTCGCGGAACGACAAGGGCTTTCTCTTCTGGAGGATCAGGAGGGTCTTCAGGACTTCGGCGACCTCCATCAATTCTCCGTTCCGCATCTTCTCCGAATTCTCCTTGAACCGGTTCTTCCAATCCCGGCAGCCCTTGCACTCCCCGTTCGCCAGGAACCTGAGCACCTGATCGACATGCCCGTTCTTCGTCACCTTCCGCAGTCCCACATCCTCAACGTGCGAAAACGGGACCATTACGGTAAGGTGGCTGGAAGCGAGGCGCAAGAGGTAGAATCGCTCCGGCCGCGTGCCGAAGCTGCGAGTACTGATGTTCTCAATGGTGCCAACCCCCTGATTGGGGTAGACGACTTTCTCGCCGACGTGAAAGGTCATACTTGGACCCTCGATACACCTGGACTGAGTTGCTACATGCGTGGCCTGATTGCAGTCTCAATAGTAAACTGTTGTAATCCTGCTGTCAAGAGAAAAAGCACACCAAACCCCAATAAAAGCGGCATGTTGACGGAGGGTCCCGTATGGGATAGGATTATCTTAAAAAGGCTGCCGCCGTGGGCCGCCCGCCCTGGGCGGTCTGGTGTCACACGCCACGGGTGGCAGATTCCAACATGGGAAGACGCGCTTCCGCGCCGGCGCGCGGAGAATGCTCGACCGGACCGGATCGCCTCTCGGCTATGGGGCGAGCCTGGTAGTCTGGTGGGCGGCGAGGCGCCAGGCGGAGCCGTCCTTCACCCACAGGTGCATCATCATCAACCTGTTGTCGAACGGACCGCTGGCGTTCGTGCCCCGCATCACGACAACGGAATGCGCGACGGCGGCGTTGCCATGCACCTTAACCGTGGTCTTCTCATGATCGATGAGGTCGTACTTCTGGGCTCCGGCCTTCAGCTTCCCGAGATAGTCGGCCTTGGTTTCGACAACTCCGGTCGAATGCGCGTAAATGAGATCCGGCGACAATATCTTACCGAGGGCGGCGGCATCGCTTGACATCACCGCCTTGGCCCAGCTCTTTTCCGCGGCGACCACCTGGTCCTCGATACCCGCGCTGAAAGCGGAGATCGGCGCCGCTCCCAGCACGGCCAGACAGAACAACGCACGGTTCATAGGAATCATTCTCCAGGGAGCCATCATACCAGGATGACCGTCCGGAGCGGCTTGCCGCCAGGCCTCGAGGCGTGGGACCGCCGACCGGTCCGGCACGATGTTTTCCTATTCGTACCGGAGAGCTTCGACCGGCACGATCCGCGCGGCGCTCCGGGCCGGATAGAGGGTGGCCAAAAAGCTTACCAGCACGGCTGCCAGCGGGACCCAGACCGCGTCGATCCAGCGGGGCTCGAAGGGAACGTGGTCGAGGGAGTAGATCTCGGCGTCGAGAGGAATCCAGCGGTACTCCTCGGCCAGAAAGCAGATCAACTCGGCGCCGATCAGGCCGAGGACGGCGCCAATCACGCCGATGATGACCCCCTGAAAGACGAAGATGGAGCGGATCTGCTCACGGCGGCAGCCCATCGACATCAGCAGCGCGATGTCGCGATGCTTCTCCATCACCATCATCACCAGTGTGATCAGGATGTTCAGGGCGGCCACAAACTGAATGAGCCCGATGGTGATCACCGTAACCACGCGTTCCATGCGCAGCGCCCCCAGCAACTGCCGGTTTTGCTCCATCCAAGTGGTGGGCGCCAGGTCCGGGCCGAGGAGCCCGGCGGCCTGGTCCGCTACGGCCTGCGCCTGGTAGATATCGTCCAGCCGCAGTTCGATGGAGTTCACCACGTCGCCCACACCGAGTAGTTTCTGAGCCGAGGAAAGCGACGTGAAGGCCCAATGCGCGTCGAGCTCGTAGAAGCCGGATTCGAAGATGCCGCAAACGCGGAACCGCGTGTAGCTCGGGCGCATCCCGAGCGGCGTCATCTCGCCTTGAGGGCTGATGACGGTGATCACGCTGTCGAGCAGCATCCCGGTTTGCCGGGCCAGCCGCGAGCCGAGCACGATGCCGGGGAAATCCTCGGCGGTCTCCTCCAGTCCGGCGAGTGAGCCCTCCTCTAAGCGGTTGAGAACGTCGACGGGCTGGACCGCAACGTCCGGCCGAATTCCCTTGATCACGGCGCCGTCAGACTGCCGCGGACCGCTCAGGAACAC
Organism: uncultured Solibacteraceae bacterium; assembly: GCA_964425895.1. GTDB lineage: Bacteria > Acidobacteriota > Terriglobia > Bryobacterales > Bryobacteraceae > CAYRPT01. Next base: position 6,452 of record CAYRPT010000199.1, read on the forward strand.
CGGGGCATACAGCGTGGGTTCGGCGCTCACCACGTGAGGCAGCGAAGAAAGCTGCTTCACCAGGCCGGGCCACTCCTCAATGCCGTATCCCGGCTCCTTCTCGAGGATGCTGAGGTGCGCGGTGGCCCCGAGCAAGCTTTCCTGAAGGGTGTTTCGGAAGCCGTTGTTGATCGCCAGGGCGATGAGCAAGGCCATCACGCCGGCGGCCACGCCGAGGATGGAGATGGCGGTGATGACGCTGATAACCGCCTGCTTGCGCTTGGCCCGCAGATACCGGAGAGCAACGAACAGTGGAAACGAATTCCGCAAGTATCTCCTCGGGCCGCCGGCTCAGCGGCCGGCCCCGTCGCACGCCCGCAACCTGTCCGCGAGCCCGATGGGCGGCTCCGGCCGCAAAAGCGGGAAGAGGATCACGTCGCGGATCGACCGTGAATCCGTGAGAATCATCGTGAGCCGGTCGATGCCGATTCCTTCTCCTCCGGTCGGCGAGAGTCCGTAGCACATGGCGCGCAGGTAGTCCTCATCCATCTGGTGCGCTTCTTCGTCGCCGCGCTCGCGCATCGCGAGCTG
>CAYRPT010000200.1:0-7001 GCA_964425895.1 uncultured Solibacteraceae bacterium
GCCGTCGAAGTCCGCCGGCTCGCCGGCGCCCGCTTCCAGCGACACGGCTATGGCATCGCCCTTCCGGAAAGACGCCCGGTAACGCCAGTCGCCGGCCTCGTCCGGCGTGAAGCGGACGCGCCAGACACCGCCGGCTTCGCCGCCGGCCCCATCGCCGTCAAAATAGCCGGGAACGTCGTACACCCGGCCGGAGGGTCCGTCGAAACGAACCTGCAAGCGATAGTCGAGGAAAGGATTGGGTCCGCTGTCGGTTTCGCGGAAGGACGGTCCCGTGAAGTCCAGCGTGACGCTCTTCCAGACCTGAGTTTGGCCGGACTGTACTACTTTGGGCCCCGAACAGGCGAGCCCGCCGAGCGCCAGTGCGGCGAACACGGCGAGGCAACGCCGATGGCCGGGGATGGGCATCCTCATGTCTCCCGTGTCAAGGTCTTCACTCATTGGGTTTCGCCCTCCGCCGGCGCCTTCTCTGCCTTCAGGCCCGTCGCGCCGCGCATCGTACCTATTGAAACAACTCCGGAGACGCGACCGCCATCCCGCCGGGTTGCGCTCTACCAGTCTGCCCCAAGGAACCGCTCCATCGTCGTCACGCGATCCCGCAGCGGAGCCGGAACGTCGTTGCGCCCGATGGTTTGCCAGTCGCCGTTGATCGGCTCCACCAGAGAAACCTGCGTCCGCGCTCCGGTGAGAAGCTGCGGCAGGTCAAACGCTTCCAGGGCCCCGAAAGGGAAGTATGCGTGGGGAATTTCCTCGTCGAAGGCGGCCCGGCGCTGCGTGCGGTCGTCGGCGGGCAGCAGACGATAGGACGCCGCGAGCGACCCCGGGCGTTCGAAGAACTGGCGGAAGCTGACAAAACCACCGCGCAGCAGCGCCCACGCCGGCGCCCGCCCGGAACCAGCCGCCATGGCGTACGTGGCCGCCAGCGTGGCGTTGTGTCCCCGGGCATACAAGCCGACCTTCCGGCGTCCGCTATCCGCGGCCGCCTCGGCCACGCGGCGGATGTCCCACCCTTGCCGCCAGACGAAGTTCTCGCCGAGCAACAGGCTGACGGCAAAGGCCCAGCCCGGTTGCTCGAGGGCGAGCTCGCCGATTCCCCGCGGATCGGCCGCCCACACCATCCAGCGGCGGCGCAAGGCTTCGTCCACGATCGGGTCGGCGGCGAGCGCTTCCTTGCCACGGTCGTCCACAGCCACGAGGACTCCGCTTTCGGGCGCCGAACCGGGAGGCTCGGGACGCCAGACCACCGCCGGAACATCAATGCCCGGTTCGGTGGCCAACACCACCCGCTGGATCCCCCGCGGCTCGAGGCGAACCGTCAGGCCGGCCGCCGCCGGCGAGCCGCCCATGATCTCATCGAGCGGCCGCGCCCCGGCGGGGGAGGGAAGACCCACGGCCAGCCGCCGCACGGCGCCGATGACGCCCGGACCAGCCGGGGCTTTGCGCCCGTCCTCGAAACACCGCAGCTCCGGGGCGTCGAACGGCAGCGTCTCGGTCGGCGGCTCCGGGACGGCTCCACCATCGCCTTGGCCCTTCAGCCACCGCAGAAACCAGCCGTAGGCGGCCTCGCGCTTGGCCTGCTGGTAGCCGTGTCCCTCCCGGGAATCGACGAACAAGCCGATCCGCGCGCCGGCGCCCATCGCCCCATACAAAGCCCGTCCATAGTCGTGGACCGCCCGCACGCCTCCCACCGGGAACGACTGGTCCTCGGCGGCGGCGATGATCATCAGGGGCCGCGGCGCGATCATCGCCAGCAGCTCGTGGTTGTTGGCGTACCGGATCAGACCGGGCACGAAGTGACAGTGCTCGTTGGCCTGGTACCAGTCGAGCGGGCGCGTGACGCGGATCTGGTCGAAGAACTCGCTCGTGCCCACCACCGGGACGGCCACGGCGATCCGGTCGTCGAGCGCCGCCGTGATCCAGGTGTTGTAGCCGCCGCCCGAGGCGCCCGTCATCCCCACGCGATCGCGGTCCACCTCCGGCCGGGCAAGGAGGTAGTCGAGCGCGCACCGCGTCTCGTACTCCGCAATGCCTTGTTGCGACAGGCCCACCAACAGGGCTTCGGTCCGGCGGTGATCGCGCGCGGAGACGCCGCGTTCGCCCTGTCCGAACGGGTCGAAGCTGAAGACGGCGAAGCCCATCCGCGCCATGTTGATGCAGAACGCCTGGAAGTCCGGCCGCGACTTGCTGTCGGCCCACCAGTGTCCGTTGTAGAAGAGGATGGCCGGCGCCGGTCCGCCGACTTCGTCCGGCACGTAGAGGTGAGCCGGAACCCACACTCCGGGCAGCGATTGGAAGACGACCTTCTCGATCCGATAGCCCGGGCGCCGCAACACTCCGGTGACGCGGGCCCGAAGGTCGGGCGGCCAAGGCAGTTTCCGGTGGCCGAGCGACTGCGAGAGCCGCTCCCGCAGCGGTCCCCTTTGCCGTTCGGCCTCCTCGGAAGTGAGCGCGTGTGGGATCCGGGCCAGCGCCGCCCGCGCCCGACGCTCGAGGCCGTCCAGGACCGCCCTCCTCCGGGCGGCCGTCTCCGCCGGCCGGAGCGCTCGCGCCTGCGCCTCCCGGTCCGGAGCCTGGCCCCAGACGGCCAACGGGAGGACGATGACCAGGGCTGTTCTCATCCCATCGGACAGGGTTTTCATGGCATCTGACATGATGACGCAGGGTGACGCTTCGGTCCACCGGCGGCCGATATAGAAATGGGGCGGTTGGCGCCCGGAGGACACTTGATCGGCATCTCCAGGCCCGTCTATACTGGCAATTTCCGAGGGACTCCCGGTTCGGAGGGGGGTTCCACGGCGCCCAAATCCCGGCAGGAAGTGGATCATGAACGGGAATGAAGACTTCGATCCGAATGCGCTCCGAAAGGAAGCGGCGATGTTTTATGGCCTCTTTCTGCGCGGCCATTCGGTGGAGAAGCTGCGCCGGGATATCGATGTGCCCCGCTCGGTGTTCGAAAAGTGGATGCGGCCCCGCCGCTACGACACCGGCTTCCGCGAGAGTCTCCGCCGCGTCTACCACTACCGGAAGCAGGTGCTGGCCATCTTCGACGAACTCGTCCTGAGCGGCCGCAACCGCGCCCGCCTTCAGTAGCCGTGCGACGCCGGAGCCGGCGGCGGCCGTGACCCAAGCATTTTCCGCGGTTGTCCACTGTGCCGCCGTCTCAGCATTTTCCAGGGAGCCCACTATGCTATCCTGCGGAGCAAGACTGGGAGCGACTCATCATGGAACGAAAGAAAGCCTCGGATTTTCCCCGGCCTCTGCTCGAACTGTTTGACCGGTATGTCCACGGCGACATCGACCGCCGGGCGTTTCTGGACGGCGCGAAGCAGTTCGCCGGCGGCGGCGTCACCGCGACGATGTTATGGGAGAGCCTCCGCCCGAACTATGCCTGGGCGCAGCAGGTCCCGAAAGACGACCCTCGCATCCGCACGAGCTATGAAACCGCGCCCTCGCCCAACGGCACGGGCAGCATCCGCGGCTACCTCGCCCGCCCGGCGAAGGCCTCCGGCAAGTTGCCGGGCGTTCTCGTCGTGCACGAGAACCGCGGCCTCAACCCCTACATCGAGGACGTGGCGCGCCGGCTGGCGACCGAAAACTTCCTCGCGTTTGCCCCCGACGGCCTGACCAGCGTCGGCGGCTATCCCGGTGACGACGAAAAGGGGGGCCAGCTCTTCCGCCAGGTGGACCGGCAAAAGATGGCGGAAGACCTACTGGCCGCGGCGCGATGGCTCAAGGCGCATTCGGACTGCACCGGCCGGCTTGGCGCCGTCGGTTTCTGCTTCGGCGGCGGCATCGTCAATATGCTGGCCGTCCGCATGGGCGCGGATCTCTCGGCGGGCGTGCCGTTCTATGGAGGGCAGGCGCCGGTGGAAGACGTCCCCAAGATCAAGGCCCCGCTTCTCCTCCACTACGCCGAGAACGACGCTCGTGTCAACGCCGGCTGGCCCGCCTTCGAGGAGGCCCTCAAGGCCCACAACGTGTCCTATGCCGCCCACATCTACCCGGGTACGAACCACGGCTTCCACAACGACACGACACCGCGGTACGAGGAAGCGGCGGCCAAGCTGGCGTGGCAGAGGACGGTCGATTTCTTTAACCAACACCTGCGAGGCTGAACACCGCGGGCTTTGCCATCCTCGGCTCAGGCGCTCGACAGACGGATGGGCATCGAGTAGACCCGCTCGCCGGCGGCGGCGTAGACCGCGTTGGCGATCGCCGGCGCCACCGCGATGATCGGCGTTTCTCCGGCGCCGGCGGGCTCGAGGTCTTGGCGGTTGAGCAGAACGACTTCCATACGGGGCGCATCGGCAAAACGCGGCACGCGATAGGCCGAGAAGCGGCCATTCAGCAAACGTCCCTCGCGGAAGCGGATCTCCTCGCGCAGCGCGGGGCCCAGGCCCATCATGACGCAGCCTTCCACCTGGGCCTGGAGGTTCGCCGGGTTGAGAATGGCGCCGCATTCAAAGGCCTCGACGATCTCGAGCGGCTTCACCGTTCCCGTTTCGCGATCCACCTCCACCTCGACGCAGGCCGCCACCACGGAGTTCTTCTCCGTTCCACAGGCCAGCCCCACGCCGCGGCCGGGGCGCGGGCTTTTCCGCCGCTCCTCCCAGCGGAAGCGCCTGGCGGCGGCGTCAAGGACGTCGCGCAGGCGCCCGTTCTCCAGGTGCGCGAGCCGGAACTCCAGCGGATCGCGTCCGGCGGCCTCCGCCAGCTCGTCGGTGAAGGCCTCGCGGGCGAAGTTGTTGGCGGTCGCCGCGAGGCACCGGTACGAGCCTTGACGCAGCGGCGAGTCGGATTCGAGATAGCGGACCCGCGTATGCGGGATGTGGTATGGCGTATCGAGCGCCGATGCGCCTGAATTGTAGTTGGTGAAGTCCCACGCGACGATCGCGCCGCCGGCCAGTCCGGCTTCGACTTCGATGAGGGCGGCGGGGCGGAAGTAGGCCCAGGTGAACTCCTCGGCCCGCGTCCATTGCATCTTCACCGGACGGCCGGCTTCCCGGGCGAGGCGGGCCGCTTCGAGGGCGGCTTCGCCCGTGTGCTTGCCGCCGAATCCCCCGCCCATGTCGGGAACGATCACCCGGATGCGCTCCGGCGCAAGGTGAAACGCTTCGGCAAGTTGGTGCACGACGCGGAACGGTCCGCTCGTGCCGGTCCAGACAGTGAGACGGCCGTCGCTGTCCCATTCGGCGACCGCGGCCCGGGGCTCCATGGGGGCATGCTGTACATACGCCACGCGATAGGCGGCTTTTCGCCGCAGGCTGGACTCGGCGAACCCCCGCTCAATCGATCCCCTGGCCTGCCGCCGGGCGCGCGCGTCGTCGACCGCGTGACGCTTAAGGTGCTCGAACAAGACGTCGCCGGAAGGTTGCCCGGCGGCCTTCCAGCGGGCGGTGGCGGCCACCGCTTCCATCGCTTGGCGGGCGGCGAAACTGGTTGGCGCCGCGCATCCCACGAAATCGCCGTCGCGCATCACAACACAATCCCGGATCTTCCGTGCCGGGGCCAGATCGACGCTGATGAGGGAGGCGCCGTAGGAAGGCGGACGAAGGACCTTGCCGTAGAGCATGCCGCTCCGGACGATGTCGGAGGGATACCGGTGCGCGCCCGTTACGATCTCGCGGGCGCCCAGCCGGTGCTGCGGAGCGCCCAACACCCGCCACTCCGCCGGGGCAGTGAGCGGTGTGTCCGAGGCAGGAGCGTCCTTGTAGGCGGCCGCAAGCTCGGGGGCCCTGGCCAGGTCGCCATAGCCGAAGATGCGGCTGCCGTGCGCGACGCCGCCGTCCCGGCCCTCGAGCTCCGCGCGGCCCACGTTCCACTGCCGGGCGGCGACGGTCCATAGGAGCTCGCGCGCCGCGGCCGCCGCCTTGCGGACCAGTGGCACGGCGCCGGGCGTGGTGCGGCTGCCCGCGGTGATGCCGTCGTCGGGAGTGCGGCTGGTATCCGCCGTGACCACCCGCACGCGCTCGAGCGGAAGCCGCAATTCTTCCGCCGCCGCCATGGCCAGCTCGGTGCGCGCTCCCTGACCCTCCTCGATCTTCCCCGTAAAGACGGTGACGACCCCATCCTCGCCGAGCAGGAGGCGGGCTTGCAATGACTCGCCGTTCCCGCTTTGGGCCGGGAGCGGCCCGGTGGCGGTGAAGAGCAGTCCGGCGCCCGCCGTTCCGAGAAACTCCCGTCGCGTCACAGTGACCACGCCGGAGAGCCTCTCCCGCAGCTCGTAGCGCTCCGGCTCGTCGGGCCCCGGCTGTTGTGGTTGATGTCGCATGATCACCTCCTCAACTGCCCCCGCCGGCCGCCGCCCGGCGGACCGCCGCCAGAATCCGGTGGTAGCCGGCGCAGCGGCAGAGGTTTCCGTTAAGGCCCTCGACGATTTGCGCGTCGGTGGGCCGGGGGTGAGTCCGCAGGAGCGCCACGGTGCGGAGAACCATGCCCGGTGTGCAGTAGCCGCACTGCATGGCGCCTTCCTCGAGAAAGGCCAACTGTGCCGGGTGCAAATCGCCCGCGGGCGCCAGCCCCTCAATCGTGGTCACGGTTTTGCCCTGCACCGCGCGAACGGGCGTGATGCAGGCGAGCGCCGGCCGGTCGTCGATCAGCACGGTGCAGGCGCCGCACTGGCCTTCGCCGCATCCATATTTCGTGCCGGTCAGATCCAGATCTTCTCGCAGGACTTCGAGAAGCGGCCGCTCCGATTCCGTCTCGAGCGTGCGCGGCCGGCCGTTGAGGGTAAAGCGGATGGTCGCCATGCGTGCCCGCCTCCTTCCGCCTCTCAGCATAGGCAACGCCGGTGGCTGTGCGCCAGTCGTTCCCCGGCGTGCTCACGCCTCTCGCGCGGCCTCCCGCCGCGGGCCGGCGCATCTAGCCGACGGTGACGTCGGCCTCTTGCAAACCTTCCCCGATGGCCTCCAGGTTGCGCAGCGGCGCACCGTCGTAGTGGCCCAACGAGAGGCCGTCGGCGCCGCATTCCGACGAGATGAGCACGCCGCGGCGGATCAGCTCGG
>CAYRPT010000201.1:0-7000 GCA_964425895.1 uncultured Solibacteraceae bacterium
GCAGATCCGCGAAGGCGTTCCGCTTCGGGTCCACCAACACGAGTCGCAGGCTGTCCGGCGTGTTCGTTGTCAGCAGGCTCGCGATGGCGGCGCGCAACCATTCGGTCTTTCCGCTGCCCGACGTCCCACCCACCAGGACATGCGCGCTCAGCGGCTCGGAGAAGTCGGCGAACCGCGGCTCCCCGGCGAAGTCGATGCCCGCGAGGAGGCGCGGATTCCCCGGGGCGCCGGCGGGACGCGGCAACATGGCGGCCACGTGCGAGAAGGGAACCGCCTCGCGGTCGTCGCGCTGCACATCCACGGTGATCCGGCCGTTTTCCAGGTGAATCAGCGGCTGCCGGGGGATGCGCAAACGAGCCTGCAAGTTCAGCCCCTGCTGGCAGAGTTTGCGCACGCCGACGCGGCGGGCCGGTTCGACGTGGAAGCGCACGAAGGCGGGCCCGACCAGGGGATCGCCCGCCAACCGGACCGGGGTCCCGAACTCCTCGAAAGCAGCTCGCAGCCGTTCCCCGAGGTCGCGCTCGCGGTCTCCCGCCCGCCGGGGCCAGCTTAAGCCGGTGCTGGCCGGAGGCGGCGCCTCGACCGGATCGCCAGTGACGCCCGCCAGCCGCCCGATCAGCGCCCGGAGCGCCGCCCGCACTTGGCTGAATTGCGCGGCGGTGAATACCCGTTCCTCCACCTCGGCGCCGAATCGCAACAGCGCGACCGCGCCGGCGCCGTCCTCTTCCCGGGCGAGCAGATCCTGATACAGGCAGGCTTGCGCGGCATCGGCCTCGGCGCTTCCGGAACCCAGTTTGAGCTCCGCCACGCACCACGGGCCGCCCGGAACGCGAAGAACAAGATCCGCGCGGCCGGTCACGACCACCGGCGCGCGCCATCCCGGTTCCCGGAACTCCGCCCGCAGCGCCTGTTCGCACCGCGGGAACGCGTCGACCCCCGTCCATTGCTCGCGCCGAGGGTCGTACGCAATTGCTCCACGCTCGTGGGCCTCCCTGACAACGCCCGCGAGCCAGCGGGCGAACGCTTGGACGGCGTTCCAGAGTGCCAGCGCCTCGCCGCCGGCGCCATCCAGCGCACCGCGTCGCCTGGCCAGTTCCGGGCCGAGACAGCGTTCGTAGGCGTGACGCGCCAGGCGCTCCGGATCGGCCACCTCGCCGGGACCGAGGTGGCGGCTCCAGCAGACCGGGCTCTCCGGGTCCGTCAGCGCCGTCGCCACCTGGTGGAACAGGAGCCCCATGAGGGCGCCGCGCGGGGAAGGCGCCGGGGGAACTTCGCGCCCCGCCTGCTCATAAATCCGCTGCCGGACCTGTCCGACTGTCAGGTGAGCCGGGTCAGGCCGGGTCATCGCCGTCCCCGATAGGCGCAGGAACCACGTGAAAAACGACAGCGGGCGTGCCGGCCAGGTAGCCAATTCGATCGGGATTCGCACGCGCATGGTTCTCGATCCGCGCCGCCGGCAGCCCACAGAGCGCAGCGGCGTCGTCAGCCGCCAGCAGCAACCTTTCCCGCAGCAAATCCAGCAGCGCATCGGCGCCGTCCGCCGCCGCCGCGGCGCCCGTCAACTCCCCGAGCAGGTTCCGCGCGGAGTCCGGAACGTTCGCCGCCAGCCACTCGCGAACCGTCCCGGGACCGATCGTCTCGCCGTCGTTCGCCAGGTCGCCCGACTGCGCCTGTGTCAGCATACGCCGGATCGCGTCCACCGCGGCGGTTGCGTCTTCCTGTGGCCGCACCAGGCGCGCACCCGCTCGCCCGAGCTCCTCCAGGTACATTCGCGTCTTCCGCGCGCCCGGCCGGATGGGAAGCCGCGGATCCCGCAACAGGACCAGCCGGCTTTTCTCTTCGTCGCTCAGCGCGCTGGAGAGCCGGCGGAGCAGCGCCGCCAGGCCGGTCATGTGGGGCGGGTTGGCCAAGACGACGAGCTTCGGCGCTGCCGGGGGTCCGAGGCACAGGTCGGCGCCGGGACGGCAGGATTCCTGGACCGGGATGCCAGCCACCGCGGCCAGAATCGGCAGGCCGTGCGCGAGAGCCGTGTCGGTTTCCTCCGGAAGCCGGCGCGCGGCCGATTCGCTCCAAAAGCGCTCCAGCACGGCCGCCAGGAACTCGGCTACCGGACGCGACGGCTCGGGCCGGCAGCCCTGCGCGGTCGCAAAAAGGCCGCGGGCGTGGTGAATCAGCTTGCGGGCGGGCACCCGGGATCGTTCGCGCTCGAACAACTCCTTCAGCGCCCGCTCGGGAAGGGGCGCCACGCCGCCGTCGCGCCACGGCGCCAGCTCTTCCACCGTGTCCAGACGGGCGGCGATCAAGGCCCTGCCTTCCTCCCAGGAGAGCGGGTGCAGGTCCACCGTATCTTTGCTCAGCCGCGCGAAGTCGGAAGCGAGCGCCCCCCTCTCCAGATCGCCCCGAAAGTGGGTCAAGATCGATGAGACCACCAGCGAGTTGGGCGTGTCGTCAACCAGCGTGGCGCACATCTTTGCGAACGGGCCGAAGCCCAAGTGTCCGGCCGGCCCCAGTTGCAGGGCCTCCAATTGGTCGAAGCAGTAGGCCACGGGCCAGGGCGCCGCCAGCCGGGTGATGGCCAGTACAAACTGGCGGGCGGCATCTTCGCCCTGCTCGTCGGTGGCGCCTTCGAGGCCCCCGGCGGCCACCCCCAGCGCCTCGAGATCGCTCTCCCGCAGCGGCTCTCCGCGGAGCCAGGCTTTCGCCGTCATCCGCAACCGGCCGCCTTCGTAATGACTGAGCGCGCGGGCGAGATCCAACGTCAGATCGGGAATGGCCGCTTCCTCGAGCGCCCGCGCCAAGCCGGCCCCCTGGGGCGCCGCGAACCGCCTCAATACGACATCCAACGGGAACGAACCGTCCGGAAGCCGGTGAAGCAGCCGCTCGGCGAGCCGGCGCCGCAGATGGCGCCATACCTGGGAAGGACTCGTTTCCATCCGCACCGCCACGAAGAAAGCCCGCGGCGAGCCGTCTCCGCCATCGAACCCGCGCTGGATCCAACGATGAAACCGCGCCAGCAGATGGGTCTTGCCGCAGCCGGCCTGGCCGAAGAACAGAACCGACCAGGACTCCTGTCGGGACGCGACCCGCTCGAGCGCCTCGCAGCACCGCAGGAATGGTGTGGGATGCTCTCCACATCGACCGGACCCAACGCCTCAGGTGACGGGACGACATCGCTCAGAAACGGGTTCGGAAGATGGGGCGGAATCGTCGTCATGATTCCTCCCGCGGACGGGCCACCGCCACATAAGCGCGCGCCGGACCGTCGAGGATGACATCCGCCTGCCGCTCGCCGGGAATCGGCCACGGGCCGTCGTATCCCGCGAGCACCATCCGCCCGGCGGACGCCAACCGCAGGATCGTCTCATCGACGGCATCCCGCAGCACGGCGGCCCCGCGCAGCTTCGAAACCATCACATAGTTGCCCGGCGCTGACTCGATCTCCCGTACCGCGGCCTCCACGATCCCCTCGAGCGGCCCGGCCGGCTCGGCCTGCCGCGCCATCCAGCGGCGGGAGAGAAGCAAGGTTGACCGGCCGGCCTTGAGAGCCAGCAATTCGCCGCCGGCCGGCAGGAGGCGCAATTGACGCCGGACCTCCTCCTCGACGTGCGCGCCGCGCTCCCGCGAAAGCCGTTTCCGGACTCGCCGGACGCATTCCGCCGGCGTTGCCGGGGCTTCGGCCAACGCCTCGGCCAACGATTCCGCCACCAGCCCGGCGAAGGCTGTCGCGGCGAAGCGCGGCTGCCGTCGGCGGGACGCCGCCGGCCATAGATGGAAGCGGCCTTCCCTGGCGGCGCGAACCAGAATCTCCTGGACCTCGGGGTCTCGTCTGGCGGGAAAAGCGAAGGACGTTCCGCGGAGCGCCCGTCTTACCTCAGCCACCGTGACCGCCGCCCCGGAGCGCCGGACAACCGACGCGCATGCCGCAGCGAGATCAGCAGGGAAGTCGAGCTCACTCATGGAACCTACAAGATGACTCTAACGTTCCGCGGCCCGCCGGGCAACCCCGGCGGCTCTGCCGCCCGGCCTGCGCTGGCCGGACTTAGAGCGTCTGCGTCACCTTCTGGAGCGTGCGCGGCCGGTCGGGGTCCAGCCCCTTCTCGGCCGCCAGGCAGGCGGCGAACATCTGGGCCGGCACGATGTAGGGGATCGGAGTGTACAGCTCCGGTCCCAGCGGGCCTTCGCCGGCCGGATTCAGCGGCAGGACGATCGCGCGCCGCGCGAGCCGCGCGGCTTCCTTGTTGGCCCGGTCCGTGATCACCATGGTGTCGGCCCCCAGCCCGCGAAGCTTCTCCAGCATCGCGCGAAGCGAGGGCCAGGTGGCGCCGCCCGGGGCGAACAAGAAGACCGGGAACGTCTGCTCGACCATGGCGATGGGCCCGTGCAAGAAGTCCGCCGAGGAAAAACGTTCCGCCACCACGTAGCAGGTTTCCATCAGTTTCAAGGCGAACTCGAAGGCGTTGGCGTAGTTCAGTCCTCTCCCCACGACGACGGTGTGGCGCATGAACCGGTATCCCTCCGCGCGACTCGCGATGTCCGGCTCCAGGCGCAGCGCCCCGTCCACCCATTCCGGCAGCCGCCGCAGGTCATCGTCCGCGATGGGCGCGCCCAAAGCTCCGGCCAACAGATAGAGCATGAGGACCTGCCCCGTGTATGTCTTGGTGGCGGCGACGCTCTTTTCTTTGCCGGCGCGAACGAAGAAACAATGCTCGGCCAGGCCCGCCAGCGTGCTGCGGGCATTGTTGGTGATACCCACCGTGAGCGCGCCCGCCCGCCGCGCCCGCTCCAGCACCAGGTTCGTATCGGTCGACTCGCCCGATTGGGAGACCGCCACCACCAGGGCGTCCCGCAGGTTCACGTCGGCGCCGTAAAGAGTGAAGATCGACGGCGCCGCCAGCGAGACGGGGATCCCAGTGGTTGTTTCGAGCAGGTAGCGTCCAAACAACGCGGCATTGTCCGAGGTGCCCCGCGCCGCCAGGACAATCAGCCGCGGCCTTCGCCCCTCCACAACGCGACGGAGGCGCTCCACCGCCCCGAGGGCACCCGTGAGCGTGCGCTCCAGCGCCGCGGGCTGTTGATGGATCTCCATCAGCATGATCGAGCGCTGCATGTATCAGAGGCTATCAGCGCTCCTCGGCCCGCCGCAAGGCCGACGGTTCATGCCTGAGACCGGGCGCCCGCAGGATCCCACCCGAACGCCTGCTATTCAGGCTTCGCGCAAGCCGTATGGCCTCCGGAGCCCCAAAAAATAGGGGTTTGAGGCACATTTTCTCTTTACAGCTTGTGTACGAATCCTTTATGATGAATCAGCCGCTCACCGCGATCGGGTCGCGCGTGAGCACGCCGGAGGGCCGATTGACAGCCACTCGAGCATGGTGGAGGGTAGAGCGGGCCTCGGGCGGGAACGTTTCCGCCGCGAAAGGGCGGGAGCGGTTTTCATTGGGAGACAGTTCGACATGGCAACGAAAGGAAAGATGACGCAAACAGAGTTCGTGAAGAAGATTGCCGCGGTCGGCGGGGTCACCAACAAGGTGGCGAAAGACATCCTTCAGGCCTACGCCGATACCGCGATCGCCGAAACCAAGAAGAGTGGCATGTTCGTTCTTCCGGGGATCGGCCGGCTGAAGAAGGTGGAGCGCAAGGCTCGCATGGGCCGGAACCCCGCCACCGGAGAGTCCATCAAGATCCCGGCCAAGAAGGTGGTGAAATTTGCCGTCGCCAAGACCTGCAAAGACACCATCGTTCCCCCGAAGAAGAAATAGCCCGGAGCGCGGCTGTCCAAAAGAAAACCCCGCGGCCGCCATGCCGCGGGGTCTTTCGTAAGCCCGAGCGCCCGGGGCGCCGCCCCAATTGCGGGCGGCGGCAAGAAGCCTACGCCTGCTTCTTCTCCCCTTCCTGGCTCTTGTCCTCACTCTTCAGCGCAGACTTGAAATTGCGAATTCCTTCACCCAGCCCTTTGGCCACTTCCGGGATCTTCCGTCCACCGAACAGCAAGACGGCGATACCCAGAATGATCAAGAGTTCGGGCAAGCCTATGGATCTCATGCGGCCTCCTTACGGAACATCTTCATTGTAGGGACGGCCTTCCAGCCGCGTCAAGCCGCAAACCACTCGTTGCCACTCGCTGGAGCCCGCCGGCCTCCGCAATCCCAGCCTCGCGAGCCGCCGTCGCGCACTCCCGCGCGTGGGGGAAGATCCCGCCCGCCTGATTATCCGCCCGGTGGGGGTGGAGCTGGAGGGACCGGGGGCGATGTCGGCGAGGATCCCCCGCCGGGAGCTTGAGGAGCCGGATTCTCGCCACCGCCCGTATCGCCGGGCAGAGAGGGCCCACCACCGCCGCTGGAGGGCGGCGTCCCGCCGCCACCGGTAGAGGCCCGGCCTTGCGCCAGCACGGTGTAGAGCGCTTCACCGGCGGCGCGAAGCACACGCGCGGCGAGGGCGTTCTTGTCCACGGCGCTCCGGGCGAGGGGCTCGTTGCGAAATACCCGGATCGATTCTCCCTGTTGCAGCAGCTTCGACTTGCTCTCGCCGATCAGACGGTGTCGGACGTCCACCGCTCCCTCATCCACCACCACGAGAGTGGTGTCCGCCTCGTCCTCGATCACTACATCGAACACCGTACCACGCACCGAAATGACCGCAGTCGGCGTGAACACCCGGTTGCGGTTCGGCTGGCCGCCGAGCTTCTGAATGTGGATCTTCACCCGGCCCAACCACAGGTCAAGCAGGTCGCGCCAATCTCCCGCGTTCGCCCGGAAGGTCACCCGCGAGTTCGGAAACACCGTGAAGCTGCTCCCGTCCTCAAGCTCGCAAACGGCGAAGCTGTCCGCCCCGGTGAGGATCACCTGCTTGGGCAGGATCATGTCGCCCACGCTCAACGCCCAAGGGTAGCTGCCCTTCAGGACGTTCACTTCACCATGGACTCCGGTGATTCGCGCGGCTCCCGGCAACGGCGGGGAGGCCGGGTTCGAGCAGGTGCTGGACCTGGTGGAGGCGGCGTGCG
>CAYRPT010000202.1:0-6993 GCA_964425895.1 uncultured Solibacteraceae bacterium
CTGCCGGCGTCGGTGGCATATGTCATCCAATCGGGCGGGTCGGGGAACCGCCCGATCCTGTGGGGTGAAAGCGCGACCGAGCAGGCGTCGATTCCCTTTGACCTGGTGATCGACGGAAGCTATATCCTGCCCTTCGAAGTCAAGTAGAACTGCTCCCATCATGAATCCAGTCCGACTCTCTGTGACCGCCCTCGCGGTGCTGGCCGTTCCGGCGCTTGCCGTCATGACGAAGACATGGTTGCACGCGGCGCCGGAGGATTTCTCGAAGGGCACGCTCGAAAAGCTCTCGCTGCGCAGTGACGGCCGTTTGCTGCTCGCGCCGGTCAGCAGCGAACTGCTCGACGCTTCGGCGACGGCGCTGTGGGCGGTGGCCGCCGATTCGCGTGGAAACGTTTACGTCGGCGGCGGAGGTCCGGGGACGCAGGCGGCGACGCTGTTCCGGGTTTCTCCTGCCGGAGGGGCCGAGGCTGTCGCGGAGTTGGAGGGTCTCGCCATTCAGGCCATCGCCATCAACGGCCGGGATGAGGTCTTTGCCGCCACGGCGCCGGACGGCGCGATCTACCGGATCGGAAGCGGAGGCGGCTCGGAGGTGTTCTACAAGCCGAAGGCGCGATACGTCTGGGCGCTGGTGTTTCACCCCGCCGGCGACCTGTTCGTCGCCACGGGCGACCAGGGCGAGATCCTGCGCGTGCGCCCGAATGGACAGGGTGACGTCTTTTTCCGGACCGAAGAAACGCATGTAAGGACCCTGGCGCTCGACCGGCACGGAAATCTCATCGCCGGCACCGAGCCAGGCGGTCTGATTCTCCGGGTGACCCTCGCGGGCGAGGGTTTCGTGCTGCATCAATCCGAAAAGCGGGAGGTGACGGCAGTCGCTGTGACCGGTGAAGGCGGGGTCTACGCCGCCGCAGTGGGCTTAAAGGGGCCGCCCCCTGCTGTTCCCGCACCCACCGCGGCCCCGGCGCCGCTGCCGGCTGGAGCGTCTGCCGGGCCGGCCGCCGCGGGTGGCACGGCTCCGGCCTCGCGAACGCCTGTTCCCATCCCTCCGGTAGCCGGCATCCGGCCCCAGGTGACCGGCGGCTCGGAATTGATCCTCATCCATCCCGACGGCTACCCCGAGACCGTCTGGAAGGATAACGAGCAAATCGTCTACTGCATCGCCGTGGACGCGGAAGGCCGCGCGGTCTTCGGAACCGGCAACGAAGGCCGGCTCTACCGTCTGGAAGCGGACCGCCGTTACACCCGCCTCCTCAGACTCGCTCCCAGTCAGGTTACGGCGCTGGTGTCGGGCTCGGGCGGAAGGCTGTTCGCGGCCACCAGCAACATCGGCAAACTCTACGCCGTCGGTCCGGAGGCCGAGCGGGAAGGTACGTTCGAGAGCGAAGTGCTCGACGCCGAGCGCTTCGCCTACTGGGGCCGCATCTCGTGGCGCGGCGCCGGGCCGGAGAGCGCGGTGCGGATTGCCACGCGGAGCGGCAATCTCGACCGGCCTCAGCAGAACTGGAGTCCGTGGGACGAAGTTCCCTTGAGCGGGGGATCCGGCCGTTCGCCGTCCCCTCCCGCCCGGTTCCTTCAATACAAACTCACCTTGCGCGGAGCCGGGCCTGAGGCGCCGGTCGTATCGGCCGTCGAGGCGGCCTACTTGCACCGCAATATCGCGCCCGCGGTTAAGCTCATCGAAGCCACGCCGCCCAACTACAAGTTTCCTCCGCAAACTCTGACGCTGACACAGACGCGCAATCTGACGTTGCCCCCGCTGGCGGAGGTCAAGCGGACGACCTCCAAACCCCTGAAGTCGCCCCCCACCCAAAACATGCAATACGACAAGGGGCACGTGGGCGTGCGGTGGCTGGCCGAGGATCCCGGCGACGACATTCTCCGCTTTGTAGTGGAGATTCAGGGTAAAGGGGAAACCGAGTGGAAACCGCTGGAAAAAAGCTTGGAGAGCGATTACTTGAGTTGGGATTCGACGGCGTTTCCGGATGGCGAATACCGGGTGCGCGTGACCGCCTCCGACGAGCCGTCCAATCCTCCGCAACAGGCTCTGACGGCCGCGCTGGTGAGCGAACCCTTTCTGATTGACAACACGCCTCCCGCCATTGAAAATCTTACGGCGGCTCGCACGTCGGGCTTCATCACCGCACGGTGGAGGGCTACCGATGCGGCCACGGTGATCGTCAAGGCTGAGTATTCCCTCAACGGCGGCGAATGGACGGTGGTGGAGCCGGCCGGACGCCTGTCCGATTCAAAGACTCTGGAGTACGAAATCCGGCGCGAGAACACCGGCTCCGTCGAACACGTGGTCGCCGTGCGCGTAACCGACAGCTTCGAGAACCAGGTAGTGGCGAAGGTCGTGGTTCGGTAGGCCGGCCGTCGAAGGCCCGCGCGGGGAGGGCGGCGCGCCGCGCTACACTGTTAGGGCGAAGGAGAGCCCGATACCGATGCCCGAACCAGTGGACCTCTACGTCGATTCCCAGACAGATCGTTTTCTCCGCGAATTGGACGAGTTTCTGCGCATCCCAAGCATCAGCACGCTGCCCGAGCACAAGGAGGACGTCGAACGGGCGGCGCGTTTTGTCGCCGGCAGTCTGGCGGGCGCTGGCCTGGAGAATGTCGAGATCGTCCCCACCGCGGGGCATCCGCTTGTGTACGCGGATTGGCGGCACGCCCCCGGCAGGCCCACGGTCCTCTGCTACGGCCACTACGATGTGCAGCCGCCGGATCCGCTCGAAGAGTGGGTGAGCCCGCCCTTTGAACCCACCGTACGCGACGGGAATCTGTACGCCCGCGGGGCGGCCGACGACAAGGGTCAGATGCACGCCCACATCAAGGCCGTCGAGGCTCTGCGCGCGGTCACCGGCACGTTTCCCCTGAATCTGAAGTTCCTGATTGAGGGCGAAGAAGAGATTGGCGGCGCCTCGATAGCGAAGTATGTGCCGGCCAACTCCGAAAAGCTGCGCGCTGATGTGGCGCTGGTTTCCGATACGGCCATGTACGCCGAGGGCATGCCGACGTTGTGTACGGGGCTGCGTGGTCTTATCTACTGCGAGGTCGAAGCGATCGGCCCCGCCCGGGATCTGCACTCGGGGCTCTACGGCGGCGCCGCGCCGAATGCGGTGTTCGGCCTCATCGAGCTGTTGGCCAAGGCGAAGAACGCCGACGGCGTGATCCAGATTCCGGGACTGTATGACGAGGTTGAGCCGCCCGCGCCGGCGGAGAAACAAAGCTGGGCCGCCCTCCCGTTCCGCGAGGAGGAGTTTCTCCGCCACGAGGTGGGCTCCACCAGCCTCACGGGCGAGCCGGACCAGACCGTGCTGGAGCGGATCTGGGCCCGGCCCACTTTGGAGGTGCACGGCATAGGCGGTGGATTTACGGGCGCGGGCTCAAAGACGGTGATCCCGGCGCGGGCGACGGCGAAGGTAAGTCTCCGTTTGGTGCCGCGGCAGAAGCCGGAGGCGGTGATCGCCGCGTTCGAGAAATGGGTAGCCGGCAACGCACCCAAGGGGATCCAGGTGAACGTGCGGGTGTTGGCGGCGAGCCCGGCCGTCTCGGTCAATCCGGATCACCTGGCGATCCGGATGGCGGCCAAGGCGTTCGGCGATGCTTTTGGCAAGCCAACGGTCTATATCCGGTCGGGCGGGTCGGTGCCGATCGTCGGCGATTTCGACCGGCACCTGGGCATTCCGACAGTCATGATGGGGCTTGGCCTTCCCGACGACGGGCTGCATTCGCCCAACGAGAAGTTCAACCTGAACAACTACGTCACCGGCATCAAGACGGTGGCCCGTTTCTTCACCGAGTATGGCGCCGCGGGCGCGCGGTGAAGCGGCGCGGGGAGCCGCCGGACTACCGGGACGGAAACGGGTATTCTCAGATAGGTAGGCCGGCGTAGCGGCGCGGAAACGGGGGCCGCGGCCGGCTGGATTTCCGGGAGCATAGGTCCTGTCAGACAATCCCCACCAGGTTTCCGAGAGCCGGAATGTCGCGCAGTCGGCGGGCGTTGTATCCGCGGCCGTGATGTTGAGCCGTGTGATGGGCCTCGTGCGCGAGATCGTCATGGCCCGCCTGTTCGGCGCCGGCATGGCCTATGACGCCTTTCTGCTTGGCTTTCGTATCCCGAACCTGACGCGCGACCTGTTCGCGGAGGGCGCGCTTTCGTCCGCCTTTATTCCCACGTTCACCGAATATCTGACCCAGCGAGGGCGAAAGGAAGCGGCCGCGCTTGCCAACCTGGTGACCACGGCCATCATTCTGGTGGTGGGGGCGCTCTGCCTGCTCGGCGTCATCTTCAGCCCGCAGCTTGTCCTGCTGCTGGCGCCGGGGTTCCGCGACGTGCCCGGCAAGTTCGAGCTGGCCGTCCTGATGACGCGGATCATGTTCCCGTTTCTCCTGTTGGTGGCGCTGGCGGCCCAGGCGATGGGGATCCTGAACGCGTGTAACCGCTTCGGCGTTCCGGCGCTCGCTTCCATGTTCTTCAACATCGGGTCGCTGGTGTTCGGGTTGACCCTTGGCTTCTGGGCCGGCCCGTTCCTCGGCCTCGATCCCATCGAAGGCATGGCGGTGGGTGTGGTGTGCGGCGGTGCTCTCCAGTTTCTCTGGCAAGTGCCGTCTCTGCGGCGGGAGGGATTCCGGTTCGCGCCGCGCATTCAATGGTCCGATCCGGGGTTGCAGCGGATCATCCGCCTGATGGGCCCGGCGATTCTGGGCGCGGCGGCGGTTCAGATCAATGTCATGGTCAACACGAACTTCGCCTCGCGCATCGAGGATCCTTTGCGCGGGGCGGACGGCCCGGTGAGCTGGCTCGGCTACGCTTTCCGGTTCATGCAGCTCCCGTTGGGTGTCTTCGGCGTGGCGATTGCGTCGGCTACCCTCCCGGCGATCTCCCGCAGCGCCGCCGCCGGACGGCTTGACGAATTCCGCCGCACGCTCTCGCGGTCGCTGGGGATGGTCTTCCTGCTGACCGTGCCCTCGTCCGTGGGTTTGCTCGTGCTAGGGAAGACGATGATCGCCGCGATCTATCAGGGCGGACGCTTCGAGGCCTACGACACGCAACAGACGGCGCTGGCCTTATCCTGCTATGCCGCCGGTCTGGCCGGCTATGGGGCCATCAAGGTGGTCACGCCGGCCTTCTACGCCGTCGGCGACGCGCGGACGCCGATGCTGGTGAGCTTGGCTTCCATCGGGATCAACCTGATGGTGGTCTTGTTGCTGCTCGAATACACCGACCTCGGACACGCCGGACTGGCGATGTCCACCTCGGCGGTGGCGCTGGTAGGATCCCTGGCGCTGTTCTGGATCCTGCGCAACCGGGTCGGCGGGATCTACGGACGGGACCTCTTGTTTTCCACCTCGCGGATCGCCGGCGCCTCCGGAATCATGGGGGTGGCGGTTTCGTTTCTGAGCGACGGGATGCGGAACTGGCTCGGCGCCTCGACGGCGGCGAACCTGGCCGAGCTCGCCGTCTGTGTGCCGGCTGGTCTCGGGCTGTTCTACCTGATCTGCCGGCTGACGAAGGTGCCCGAGCTCGAGCTCGCCGCCACCGCCGTCAGCGGACCGATCGAGAAACTGCTGCCGCACCGCCGTGGTAAAATCCACTAGTCGCGATGGGGCCTTCCACCGAACTCGCTCTCAAGCTGCAAGCCGTCGATTCACGGATTCTGGAACTCAAGAAAGAGATCGCCGCGCTTCCCAAACATATTGCCCGCATCGAAGCGCAACTCGACTCGCACCGGCGCCGCCTCGAAGCGGATCAGGCTGCTCTATCGGCGAATCAGAAGGAGCGCCGCAAGCGGGAGATCGAGATTCAGGGTTTTGAAGAGAAGATCTCCCGGCTCAAGAATCAGATGCTGGAGGCGAGGACGAACGAGCAGTACCGGGCGTTCCAGCATGAGATCGCCTTCGGCGAGGGTGAGATCCGGAAGGCGGAGGATCGGATCCTGGAGCTGATGGAGGAGTCGGAACCGCTCACGGAAGCGGTGGCCAAGGCCGAGGCCGCCTTGAAGGACGAGCGGGTCCAGGTGGAAGCCGAGAAGAAGTTGGCGCGGGAGCGGACCACCGCGGATCAGCAGCAGCTCGAAGAGGCGGCGCGTGAGCGCAAACGGATCGCGGACGCTCTCCCGCCGGCCTTGCTCAGCCTTTTTGAGCGAATCCGGAAAAAGCACGGCTACCCGGTCCTCACCGAAGAAACCGGCGGCCGGTGCGGCGCCTGCAACATCGCTCTGCGCCCCCAGTTCCTCCAGGACCTGCGGCAGGCGGGTGAGCCGATGGTTTGCGAAAGCTGTGGCCGTCTTCTGTACTACCACCCCCTGATCGATGTGGAAGCGGAGCAGTCCTCCGCGCCGCTGCCCTCCCCGTAGCGGCTTCAGCTTTCTCGTGGAATCCAGCGGCGCAGAAGGAAATAGCCGGCCAATCCGGCCACCAGCGAGGCGATCAGGATGCCCGCCTTCCCCATCATCACCTGACGCTCGGATTCGAAGGCCAGCGTGTCGACGAAGAGCGCCATCGTGAAGCCGATGCCTCCGAGCCAGCCCACCCCGTAGATCTGCTTCCAAGTGACCCCTCGCGGCAGCGAGGCCCAGCCTGCCTTCACCGAAAGCCAGGAGAATGCCGTGATACCGAGCTGTTTGCCGAACACCAGGCCGAGCATCACTCCCCAAGTGGCTTTCTCCATCAAAATGCCGAAGAACTCCGGGCCAATCTCGACGCCCGCGTTCGCCAGCGCGAACACCGGCATGATCAGAAATGCCTGCCAGGGGTGCAGCGCCCGTTCGAGCCGGTGCAGCGGCGGTTGTACGTCCTCGGACGCGGCTTCGATGTTCGAGATGACGATCCGGGCGGCCTCGTCCGGGCCGATCCCCTCGCCCGGTTTCCCCGGCCGGGTCAGTTCGTTGATCAGAAACCGGGTCCGTTCCAGGAACGTGGCCTTGTCGATCAGCACGCTGGCGGGAATCACCATGGCGGCCAGCACACCGGCGATGGTCGCGTGGACGCCCG
>CAYRPT010000203.1:0-6970 GCA_964425895.1 uncultured Solibacteraceae bacterium
CACGTGGAGGTCGTCGCGCTCTCGCGCCGGTTGGTAAGCAAGCGGCCCGAACTGACCGCGGCGTGGCTCTTTCTCGGCGCCAGCGAGTTGCGGTTGGGCCGGCCGGCCGACGCCGTCGCGCCGCTGGAGCGCGTTCTGGCCGCCCAGCCCGGCGAGCGCAACGCGCGCCTGATGCTGGCGGAGTCTCTGCTCCTCCTGGAGCGGTTCGCCGAGGCGGCGGAGAATTTCTCCCGGGCGGCCGACGCGCTCCCCGATAGTCCGAGAGTCTGGTACGGGCTCGAGAGAAGCTATCAGGCCATGGCGGAGTCTGAACCGGGCTACGCGCGGAAAGCTGACGAGGCTTACGCGCGGCTGGCCGCGCTGCCGGAATCCTCGTTGCTGCACGAAGTGAATGCGCGCCGCCTCGATGCACGGCTCAGGCATCGCGAAGCGGCCGAAGCGTGGAAAAAGGCTCTCGCCCTGGACCCCGGAAACAACGCGCTCAAGCACGGACTCGCGGCGTCGCTCTTTCAGGCGCGCGACCTTGAGGCGTCGCTGGCGTTGACCCGGGAGCTCGCCGCCGTCGGCGCCGCTTCGGCCGCCGTGCAGCTTCTGTGCGGCCGGATCCTGCTCGACATGCAGAAGCCTGAGGAGGCGATGCCCTGCCTCGAGCGGGCCATGGCCCAGGATCCGAACCTCAGGGACGCCGGCGCAACCCTGGGTGAGGCCTATGTGCGGACCGGGCGGTATCGCGACGCGATCCCGCATCTGGTGGCGGCCGCCGCCGGTGATGTGGACGGGAGCATTCACTTCCAGCTTGGCCGGGCGTACCAGGGCGCCGGCGAACCCCAACGGGCACGGGAAGCGTTCGTCCGGTCTCAAGAGCTGCGCCGGAAGGCCGAAGAGGAGCGGAGGCGGCGAAGCGGCGCCGCCGCATCGGAGCCGTGAGCGAAAGGTGCGGAGAGCCGCCGGCGGCGTGCTTGCGCCGGCGAGACCGCCGGCGTGGCGGGCAAAGCTCTACGGGCCGGCAGGCCGGCCATGACGGCAGTCCTGGCTCGCAAGGCTGTCCGTTTTGCCTTCCCCGGAAGAGACTACTAGTTTACAGTGATAGTCTGTTATAGTATTATTGTAAACCGGAAGGAAAGGATGTCAAGCTATGATTGGCCAAAGACTTAAGCTTGCGCGGTCCGCTGCCAGTCTATCTCTTCGTGAACTACAAGAGAAAATTGGAAACCGCGTAACGGCGCAAGCGATTGGAAAATATGAGCGGAACGAAGACGTGCCCAGCTCCGGCGTGCTGATCGCCCTGAGCGAAGCGCTTGGCGTGTCTCTCGACTACCTCGCCGGCGATCAGGAGATGGTGCTGGAAGGGGTCGATTTTCGCAAGAAGCAGATCACGAGCAAGAAAGAGCAGGCGCAGATCGAGGCGAGGGCCATGCACCTCATCGAGCGCTACCTGATGGTAGAGGAAATCCTCGGCCTGCCGAGCGCGCAGTGGGAAAAGCCCAGGGAAGCGCCGTACCCGGTGCGCGAGCTGGCGGATGCCGACCGGGCGGCGCGCAGCCTGCGGGATTCCTGGGGTCTCGGCATCGATCCGATTCCGAACCTGGTCGAGCTGTTGGAAGAGCGCGGCATCAAGATCGTCATTGTGGATTCCGAGGAAAACATCGACGGCATGGCCGCCAGCGTCCGCCGGGCGAGGAAGGAGCGGGTGCGAATCATCGTCATGCGCAAGGGCGTCCATGGCGAGCGCCAGCGCTTCAGCCTGGCGCACGAGCTCGGGCACATGGTCACGGAAGTGGAGGGAGACGACATATTCAAGGAAAAGGCCGCGCACCGTTTTGCGGGCGCCCTCCTGATGCCGGCGGAGGCGCTGTGGGCCCAAGTCGGGAAACGCCGCAATTCTATCGGCTGGAGCGAGCTCTTCGCTCTCAAGAAGCTGTTCGGCGCGAGCGTCCAGGCGATCGCGTACCGTTGCAGGGACCTTGGGATCTTTCCGCCTTCGCTCTATCAGAGGCTGGCCCGGGAATTCTCGCGTCTCGGCTTCAGGACGCCGCCGGACTATGAGCCTAATCATCTACAGGAGGAAGAACCGCGCCGGTTTGAGCGTCTGTGCTACCGGGCTCTGGCGGAAGAGGCGATTTCGGAAGCGAAGGCCGCCGAGCTGCTCGGCATCACGGTTCACGAGCTGAGCCGCCGCATGGAGAAGCCTGAAGCGGTTACGGTGGAATGATCGTTCTCGTCTCCGACACATCCGTGCTGATCGATCTGGAGCGTGGCGGCCTGCTGGAGTCTATCTTTTCTCTGCCGTATGAGTTCGCGGTGCCGGATGTGCTGTACCGTCGGGAAATGGCCGGGTGGGGCGCCCGTCTGGTTTCACTTGGCCTGCGGGTGGAGGAGGTCTCGGCCGCCGGCGTCGGCAGGGCCCTGGGCTACCGCTCCGCCCGGCCCGTGCTTTCTTTGCCGGACAGTTTTGCGCTTGCGCTCGCGCGGGAGAGGAACTGGATGCTGCTGACCGGAGACAGGCAGCTCCGGGAACTGGCAAGGGCGGAAGCAGTTGAATGCCACGGCGTGCTGTGGCTGCTAGATCGGATGGAGGAGGTTGGCACACCGGCGCTACAAGCCCTGCAGGAAGGTCTGGCTGCGATTGGCGCGCATCCGCGTTGCCGCCTGCCACGCCGGGAAATCACCGCGCGGCTGGAACGGTATGGGGCGAAGATCAGGGGCAGCGGGGGATCCAATGCTCGTGGTTGTCCATAAGGCGCCGGGCGAGGACGCGGACGTGTCAGCTTGTCCGTTGTGCCTTGACGGATGCCGTCCGTCCGCCGGCGAGACCGCCGGCGTGGCGGGCAAAGCTCCACGGGCCACCCCGACGGTTAACGGGAGGACACACCGGGGGTTCCGGTCCCGGTTCGGGACGCGGATGCGGATAGCGGAACCGTCACCGAACCGAGCGCGCCGGAAGCGACATCGCGCACCATAACGCGAACCAGCAGCGCTCCGGAGGCGGCCTGCATCCGCTCCATAAGGCGCAGACCGCCGGCTTGCATCACGCGCTGATAGTCCAGTTGGGAGAGGCTCAGGCGCGTGGTCCGTGCGTCCGTCTTGAGGTGGTGCTCGCGCCGGTCCATCTGGATCAACCAGATGTCCAGCGCGCAGTCCCAGTTGCCCTTGGCGGGCTCGAACGTGATGTCGCGGGAATCGACGCCCAGATCCAAATCCAGCCCTCCGCCCTCCCCCTGCCCAACGCCGACCGTCAGCCCGATTCCCGAAGCCTCCAGCGGGCTGAACATCGCCGCCTCGAACGTCTCCTCGCGGTACCAGGATTCGCGAGGCTCCTCCGGGAGGGCAAAGTATCCCGCGCGGTGGAGCAGCCGCACCCCCGAACGCTCGGTTTCAACACGGATACGCCGGAACTTGCCGGTCCAGTCGTCATGGGACGGATAGTAGCCGAGCAGGTACGTCAGCCGGGTGTCATCGGCCGCCCGCCGGAAGGCGCCGGCGAGATCGTTGTTCTGGTAGAAGGCCCGCCCTCCAGTGCGCTCGGCGAGCGTTCGCATGATCCCGAACATCTGAGCGTCGCGCAAACTGTCGTCGGCGCTGACGCCGGCGCGGTCGGCCCGGTAGTTCTGCGGAGCGAGCAAGCCGCGGGCATCAACGGGGTAGACGGCGAGGCCGGCCCGCGAAAGGGCGCGGGCGAGCCTGTCGGTCTCCGGCCAACCCGCCTTCGAGCCGCGGCGCACCCGCTCCGGAAGCGCAATCGAGCCCCCGTCGATCGCCACGGGAAAGCTGCCGGACACCCAGATGAGGTTCTTTCGTCCGGGCAGGCGTTCCAGATGGCGGGCGATCGCGGTAATCGCCCTGACGGTACGAAAAGCCCGATCGCGGTCGAAGTAGTCGATGAGTTGAAAGCTCAGCTCGCCGAACCAGGCGTCGAAGTGCGATACCGGCGTCAGGGCCGGGTCATAGAGCGGTGCATCCAAGGCCGGTTCCTGGCTCCCGCGGTGCTCCCGCAAGGCTTGGAGGAGGGAGCCGGGATCCGACGTGAACTCCTGTACGACGCGCGGACCGCGGCCCATCAGGTAGATGGCGACTCGCTCTCCGGGTTGAAGCCCGAGCAGGAACCGG
This sequence comes from uncultured Solibacteraceae bacterium, assembly GCA_964425895.1. Taxonomy (GTDB): domain Bacteria; phylum Acidobacteriota; class Terriglobia; order Bryobacterales; family Bryobacteraceae; genus CAYRPT01. The sequence goes on from CAYRPT010000203.1 coordinate 4,108, forward strand.
ACGATCTGGTCCCGCGCGAAGGCCTGGTCCTCGATCCGCGTGTTCAAGCCGTCAAACAAGACCGCGGTCACCGCGGTGGGAGTCTCTCCGAGTTGCTCGAACCGGTTCGTGTACGTGTTGGCAGGCGCCGGCCGGGGCGCCGGCCGGGACATGCGCGACGATTCCACGGAGAACAGCGCCAGCGTCTGCTCGTCTCCTTCGTCGAAGACGGTGAAGTCCGATTGGGAGAGGCCGGGCATTGGCCGGCCCTCCACGGTTTCGGCCACGACGCTGATTTCGACCAGGCGGGCGGTGACGCCGAAGCGGGTGCCCAGCTGCGGGGCGCCGGCCTCCTGAGCCAACAAGGCCGCCGGCAACAGAGCAGCGGCGGTCACGGCGAGTCTCCACGTCATGGTTCCGCCACCTCGAATACCTGGTCCGCTTTGACGCCGTTCACCGTCTGGACCGCTCCGCTCGGCCAGCGGATCTCGATTCTTTCGATCCGGTCCTCGCTGCCCAGGCCGAAGTGAACCCCGGAGCGGCTGGAGGAGTTGTAGCCCACGCTCGTCGTCATGTGATTGTGCTGGCCGCCGATCGTGATGCGCGCCCCGATTCCGTCCCGGTTGCTCTTGATTCCGACGAGCCGCAACAGAATCCACCGCCCGCCGCCGGGAGATACGTTCTCCCAGAGTTCGGCCGGACCCTGGAGCGAAGCCACCACGACATCGACCCGCCCGTCGCCATTGAAGTCCGCGAACCCGCAGCCCCGGTGCGCCTGGGGAGTTCCCCGATCGAGCCCGGAGCCGGCCGATACATCCAGGAACTTCCCCCGGCCCGAGTTGCGGAACACACTGTTGGTCAGCTTGTACTTCGCGGCCTCGAAGAACTCGACGGTGTCGTTGACGTGGGAGTTGGTGGTGAAGATGTCCTTCCAGCCGTCGTTGTCCAGGTCCACCAGCCCGATGCTCCAGCCGCTGCGGGTATGGCTGAGCGGCGCCATGCCGGTGGCGTGGCCGCCGTCGCGGAACATCCCGTCGCGGGTGTTGAGAAAGATCGGGAAGGTCTCGCCGGCCAGGGCGGCGTAAACGATGTCCGGATAGCCGTCGTTGTCCGCGTCGCGGAAATCCGCGCCCATGCTGGAAACCGCCATCCCGCTGTCCTGTAACGCTCCGCCGGCGAAGAGGGCCACCTCCTCGAACGTGCCGTCTCCTTTGTTGTGAAACAGGAAATTGGCGATCTTGTCGTTGGTGACGAAGATATCCATGAAGCCATCGAGGTCATAATCCGCCACCGCGACGCTCATTCCCTTCCCCACGTGCGCGGCGATGCCGGATTTCTCCGAGACGTCCTCGAAGGTCCCATTCCCGCGGTTCCGGTACAGCGTGTTCGGCAGCCCGTCGAAAAGGCGCGGATGGCAATAGGCCCGCACACCGGCCGCCTGGTCCCCGCAATAGAAGTTGAACTCGGGCGTCCATTGCAGATAGTTCACGACGAAAAGGTCGAGCCGACCGTCGTTGTCATAGTCCAGCCAGGCGGCGCCTTCGCACCAGAGGCCGCTGCGGATGCCGGCTTCCGCGGTCACATCCACGAACTTCCCTTGGCCCTCGTTGCGGTAGAGGATGTTGCGGCGAACTCCTCCGACAAACAGGTCCGCGTCGCCGTCGTTGTCGTAGTCGGCCGAGGCCGCTCCGATCGCGTAGCCCTCGCCTGAAACACCCGCTTCCGAGGTAACGTCGCGGAACTTCCAACCGCCCTCGTTGCGGAAGAGGCGGTTGTGGTACTTCGGCGATTCCTTGCGCAAGGACGGCACGGCCGCGCCGTTGGTGAAGAGGATATCGATTCGGCCGTCGCCGTCGTAGTCGAAGACGGCGACGCCTCCGGCCATCGTCTCGATGAGGTGCTTCCGGCCGGTGGGATGGTTCTCGAGGACGAAATCGAGGCCGCCCGCCGGGGCCACGTCGCGAAACTGAATCGGAGGTTCCCCCCGGGCCGGCACCGCCAGTAGTATGGCGAGGAGCCCGCACACCGCGGCGCCAGCCGCAGGCCGGAGGACCTGCCCCACACCAGGAGGAAAGGCGGCCGGGTCTGTCGTCATCGCCGCTTCTTCGGAGCCTTCGCCTTCGCCGTCCGGAACTGCTTGAGGACCGTCACAGCCTTCTCTTTCTCCCCGAGCTTCATATAAAGCTGGCCGAGCGCGTACAACGAATCCGGATAGTCGGGATCGAGCTGCGCGGAACGCTCCAGCCACTTGACGGCGTCCGCTTCGCGGCCCAGTTTCGTCAGCGCCTTGCCGCCGAGGAAGAAGTTGCGCGCCGAGTAAGGGTTCCGCTTCGAGGCCTGGGTCGCAGCCTGGTAGGCTTCCTCGAAACGGTTCTGGCGCAGCAGCAAATCGGCCAGATTCGCGTACGGCCAGTGGTACTCCGGGTGGTCGTGCTCGATCAGCTTGATCGCGGTCAGGAAATGGCGGATGGCCATCTCCGTATCGCCGAGCGCGTCGTAACAAAGAGCCAGGTTATCCCAGGCCCTGTAGTGAGTCTGGTCCAGCTTCAAAACCCGCTGGAACTGCGCCATGGCGTACTCGGCGCGGTTCTCCATGTAGTAGATCCGGCCGAGCGTGTACGCGGCGTCCACGTCACCGGGATTCTTGTCGAGCAGATGAATGAGCGCGTTCTCCGCTTCCCCGGAGTTGTCCAGCAGGTACTCGTTGTTTCCCTTGAGCAGCAGGGCGGCGGCGTTGTCGGGGTCGGCCTTCAACACGCGCTCGATCAACGGCCGGCACTCCTCCCAGCGCTGCGCCATGAAGAGGGCGTTCGCCAAGGTCAACAGTCCGGGAACTGATTCCGGTTCGTCGCGGAGGTACTCCTCGGCGGCCGCGACCCCCTCG
>CAYRPT010000204.1:0-6954 GCA_964425895.1 uncultured Solibacteraceae bacterium
TCTTGTGTGAGAATCCATCCCCTCCTTCAGGCTCATCTTGTATGAGATAAGACTCCGGCAGCCGGCAAACAACGTTATGTCGTTATAATGGAAGCCGTTGCGCATGCCCTATTTCATCCCCAATCGCTTCCGGGGTAGGTTGATCGTGGTCGAAGGCATCGACGGCTCGGGGAAGTCGACGCAGATCTCCCTGTTGAGCCAGTGGATGCGGTCGATGGGAGTCGCGGTCGCCTTCAGCGAGTGGAATTCCTCCCCGCTGGTGACGGACACGACCAAACGCGGCAAGAAGAAGCAATCCTTCACCCCGACGACGTTCAGCCTGATCCACGCCACCGACTTCGCCGACCGCCTCGAACGCTACATCATCCCGATGCTCAAGGCCGGGGCGGTCGTCTGCGCGGACCGGTATGCCTACACCGCCTTCGCGCGCGACGTGGCCCGGGGGGTCAGCCCCCGATGGGTGCGAAACCTCTATCGCTTCGCCATCCGGCCCAACGTGGCCTTCTACTTCAAGGTCTCGCTCGAAGTCGCGCTGGGTCGCATTCTCGGCGGACGCACAGCCATCAAGTACTACGAAGCTGGCATGGATCTCGGGCTGAGCCAGGACGTCGAGGAGAGCTTCAAGAAATTCCAGAGCCGGATTCTGGCGGAGTATGACGCCATGGCCGAAGAGATGGGTTTCCACGTGATCGATGCCACCCTCTCCATCGAGGAACAGCAGCGCCAGATGCGCGAGATCGTCGAGCGGGAGTTCGGTGAGGCCATGGGGTCCGGGGTCTTGCGGACGGAAGGAGTCATGGTCAGTGCAGACCGAGCCCCTTAACTTCTACAACGATCCGCTCCCCAGCGTCGCTTGCTCGGAGTTCCACGGCCGGCTGATCGTGATCGAAGGGCCCGACGCGGTCGGCCGCTCCACCCAGATCAACCGGCTTCAGTCCTGGCTGGAGCACGAGGGCCATGCGGTTCTCGTCACCGGCATGTCGCGATCGGCTCTGGCCGGCAAGGGGATCCAGCAGGCCAAAGAGGGCAACACGTTCGGACCGCTGACGATGACGCTCTTCTATGCCACGGACTTCGCGGACCGGCTGGAAAACGAAATCATTCCGGCCCTCCGGGCCGGTTTCGTCGTTTTGACGGACCGCTACATCTTCTCCCTGATGGCGCGGGCCATCGCCCGGGGAGCAGACAAGGACTGGATCGAACAGGTGTTCGGCTTTGCCATCGTCCCCCACATCGTTTTGTACCTCCGCGCCGAGGTGCAGGACCTCGTCAGCCGGGTGGTCGTGGGACGGGGCGCCTTTGACTACTGGGAAAGCGGTATGGACATGCGCTTCGGCCACGACATGCACGACAGCTTCGTGAAGTACCAGACCCGCATCCTGCGCGCTCTGGACGCCATGGCCGAACGGTATTCCTTCCGGTTCGTCGACGCTTCCCGTGGTCCGGACGTCATTTTTCGGGAGCTACAGTCGCACATCGCCGACCTCTTCGAGGAAGGCGCCCGCCCGCGGACGCCGGCTCTCGGGTAGCCCCTCGCGTAGCCGCGGCCGAATCCCGGGGCTTTCCCCTACCGGCGGAATCTGTCCTCCGGAGAGCCGATTGCCCGGGCGCGCTAATTCTTGCCGTCCGTCCTTCAATTGCCGCGCACGGAAACAGGACGCACGTCCTTCAGCGTTAAGCTCCAGCCGGGATAGCCACGAGCCGCCGAGTAGGCGTCCTCCTCCACGCTGAACACGACGTCCAGCCGCGTCCCCGCCTCAAGCTCCGGCCACTGGCCATTTCCGTTCCAGGCCTTCATCCAAAACAGGCGCCCCCCCTGCCGCAGGGGCATCCGCAGGTGCTTATCGGCGAACGGGATGGGAACGTTGTCGAGCGTCACGTCCTCGGCCACCAGGAGGGGCACGGGGTTGCCGGCGCCGAACGGCTCGAGCGCCAGCAGATCGGCCGCGGACCGGTCGTCCAGCTCGCTAAACGTCACCCGAGCGTCGATGGGGATCACCGGCCGCAACGCGTCTGCGCCCAAATGTTCCGCGGCGTAGGCGGAAATCCGCCGCCGGAAATCATCGACAGCCTGCTGTGGCAGCGCCAGACCCGCTGCCTGCCGGTGTCCGCCGAAACGCGTGAAAAGGCCGCTCATGGACTCGAGAGCTTCGAGCAGATGAAAGCCCGGAATGCTCCGGGCCGACCCCTGCGCTTCCCCCGCCTCCGTGTCGACGCTCAAGACGAACACCGGACGGTGGAATCTCTCCACGAGGCGGCTGGCCACGATGCCTACCACACCGCGGTGCCAACCCTCCCCGTCGAACACCAGCGCCGCCTGGTCGTCCCGGACCGGGCGCAACTCACATTGGCGGAGGATATCCGCGACGATCGCGTTCTCCGCCTCCTGGCGTTCACGGTTCAGGACATGGAGGCGGCCGGCCAGTTCCCGGGCGCGCGCCGGGTCCGCCGTCAAGAACAGCTCCACCACGTCGGCGGCCTGGGCCATGCGGCCGGCGGCATTGATGCGCGGCGCCACCCGGAACGCCACCTGCCCGGCGCTGGGGCGTTGTCCCCGGCTGAATCCGGCGGCTTCCAGCAGCGCCCTCAGGCCGACATTGCGGACGTCGCGCAACCCGTCGAGGCCGTGCCGGACGATGACGCGGTTCTCACCCACCAGGGGCACCACGTCGGCTACCGTCGCGATCGAAACCATCTTCAGACACGATTCACTCACCCGGCGTACACGCTCGGCCGGCCATCCCAAGGCATCCAGCATCGACTGAATCAGCTTGAAGGTCACCCCGGCGCCGCAGAGGTTCTTCTCCGGGTAGCGGCAGTCCCGGCGGTTGGGATTCAATACGGCGTGGGCTGGCGGCAGGACTTCCTCGGGCAGATGATGGTCCGTGATCACCACGTCGATGCCGAGTTCGGCCGCGCGCTCGACCGCCTCAACGGCGCGGATGCCGGTGTCGACGCTGATGATGAGCGACACGCCGGCGGCCGCGGCCTGTTCGATCACCGCGGGCCGCATGCCGTAACCTTCCGACAGCCGGTCCGGCACGTGAAATGCCGCGCTTCCCCCGGCAAGCTCGATAGCCTTCTTGAGAATCACCACCGCGGTCGAGCCGTCAACATCGTAGTCGCCGTAGAGGAGGATTTTCTCCCGCCCCCGCACGGCCTCGACCAGGCGGTTGGTGGCCCGCTTCATGTCGGTCATCAGACCGGGATCGTGGAGGTCGGAGAGCTCCGGCCGGAGATAGCGCCGGACCGCCGGCGCGTCCCGGTAGCCGCGATGCCAGAGCACTCGGGCCGCCGGCGCGGTTACGCCCAGGCGGACAGGCAGATCATTCACTTCCCGCGGCGGTTCATCAGGGGGGAGCCAGCGCGCCGTCCTTCGCATGGCGCACCGGTGTCAGTTCTTCGAAAAATAGTGGCCCGCCTCGTCGTCGGGCTCGTCGAGGTCGTCGAGATCCGGGCCGAATTCGTCAATCTCGCCGGCGATATCCAACAACTCCTCGAACCATTCGGCGCGGCGGCGGAAGCAATACTGGCTATCCTCATACTCGAAGGCAAGCTGCACTTCCGCGGTGCGTCCTTCGTACACCCGCATCCCTTCGAGGCGGCGCCGCGTCTCGGCATATTCGTCGTCCGGCATCTCGGCGGCATCGAGCTGATCCATGGTGTCATCGATGTAGGCCGGCGAAAGCCGGACGTGATGGAACCGGATCAGGCGGACGCCAAGCTGTTTGGGAACATCGAGGAACATTGTGAAATCGGGATACTGCTCGACGTCCCAATCATTGACCAGGGCGAACTCGGGTGAGCGTGCCGGCCCGCGGAACACGACGAACTCCTGACCGCCCAAGTACAGCTCGATTTCCGTCTTCAGAGTTTCCAGGTCGGGTTTCATGAGCGCTCCGCGAGGACAAGGATATCATCGCGGCTCGCGAGTTCGCGCGCCGCGGGAGTTACGATCGTCCGCACACCGATGAAGATTTTCCGCTTGGCCTCGATAGCCTCCCGGACATCACGCTCGCATACGAAGTCCACCACCCGCACCTGGGGCTCCGGCGCGTCGTGCGGCTCCGGCTTCGCTGCCGGCGCGGCGGCGGGCGCCCGCGGGGGAAGCGAGCAGCTACAAGACGGCGCGGAGACCCGCGCTTCCGGTGCGCGCCTCGAAGCAAGAAACTGGTCGACCAACTGCGCGGTCCAGCCCGGCGTCGCCAGCGGCGCAGCCTGAGTCGCGGGAAGAGGCGCCGCTCCCACTCCCCGGTCGCGGAGGTACCTCTCCACGGCCGCCTCCACCGCCTCCCGCATCAGACCTGGGGCGGCAACCACGGTCCGCGCCGGCGGCGGCGCGGCAAGATCATCCGGTAACGGCAGCGCCTCCTCCGCGCGCCGCACCGCGTATGCAATCCGCTTGATGTTGATCAGGTGTTGCGGGCCCACGTTGTCGCTGGTCGAGTTGCCCGCGGCCGCGCCGCAGCCCAGTGTCATCGAGGGCCACACGTTCGTGGTGATGCCGACCGAACCCTGTGGCGCCGCCGTGTTCACCAGCACCCGGAACGCCGGCATCCGCAGTCCGAATTCCCGGATGCGCGCTTCGTCGCGCGAGAAGATCACGCAGGTGTGCCCCAAACCGCCGAAGCGCAGCGTCTCCTCGCAGATCCGCATGGCGTCTTCGAAATCCTTGCCGAAGCAAACCGCCAACACGGGCGAAAGCTTCTCCCGCGACAGTGGATGCTCCGGCCCCACCCCCTTGATCTCGGCGGCGAGGATCGTCGTGTCCGGCGGCACCGCGAACCCGGCCATCTGTGCGATCTTCGTGGGCGACTGGCCGACGCACTCCGCCACCACCGTGCCATGGGATGAGATCAACAACCGTCCGAGCGCTTGCGTCTCCGCCTCGGATGTAATGTACGCCCGGTTCTTCCTAAGCTCCTCGATCACCTGGGGCTTCAGATCGGCGCACGTGGCCAATACTTGTTCACTCGAGCATACCGTCCCGTAGTCGAAAGACTTCCCCTGCACCACCTGCGCTATCGCCGCGCCAACGTCGGCCGACTTTTCGATCAGAACCGCCACGTTGCCGGGACCCACCCCCAGGGCCGGCTTGCCGCTCGCATACGCCGCCCGGACCAGTCCGGAACCGCCGGTGGCCAGGATGATCGCCGTGCGCCGATGCCGCATCAACTCCTGCGTGCTCTGCTGAGTCACCGCTCCGAGACACTGGACGATCCCCTCGGGCGCGCCCGCCCCGATAGCGGCCCGGTGCAGCAACTCGGCCGTCTCGCACGAGCAATTCCGGGCCCGGGGGTGCGGGCTGAGCACCACCGCGTTGCCGGCCTTCAGCGAAATGAGCGTTTTGAAGATCACCGTCGACGTCGGGTTCGTCGTCGGCACCACCGCGGCGACCACGCCGACCGGCACGCCGATTTCGATGACCTTTTCATCCGGCAGCTCGCGCAGCACTCCGACGGTCTTCTGGCCCCGCATTCTGCGAGGCAGCAAATCGGCGTTGAGAAGATTCTTGGCGATCTTGTCCTTGACATTGCCCATGCCCGTTTCCTGGACCGCCATTTCGGCCAGTCTCCGGGCTTCCGAGCGGCCCGCCGCCGCCACGGCCTCCACTACGGCATCCACCTGCTCCTGGGAGAACGTACGGTACTTCTCCCACGCCGCGTGGGCCGCCTCTACCTTGGCGCGGGCCTCCTGAATCGCGATGAGATCTTGGTCTTCGAGCATGGTTCCCTGAAACCACGGGGGGCCGCCGGGCGGCGGACCCGCGGGGAGAACTACTTGGCCGCCTTCTTGGGCACGCCGCCCGGAATGACGATTTCGACATCCGGATGCGGCGCCGGAATCACGTGAACCGAGACCAGCTCGCCCACGCGCCGCGCCGCCGCCGCGCCCGCGTCGGTCGCCGCTTTCACCGCGCCGACGTCTCCGCGCACCGTCACGATCACCAGCCCGGCGCCGACATAGTCTTTCCCGGTTAACACCACGTTGGCGGTCTTGACCATGGCGTCCGCCGCCTCGATCGCGCCGGTCAGGCCCTTCGTTTCCACCATCCCTAGAGCTTCCATCACACTCCTCATGTCCACCGCCGGCCGTCGTTCGAACCACGGCCGCTGTGGCGGTGAAAGTCTCACGGTATCACATTCGCGAATGTCAGACGGATCACCGTCCAGAGGATCTTGAAACCGGCCATCAGGCTGCCCCTCAGGGTCGCGGACACCTTTCCCTCCCCCGCGCGGCGATTCCGGTACGACACGGGTACTTCCAGGATCCGCAGCCCGCGCTGGAGGGCGCGAATCTGCATCTCGACGGTCCAGCCGTAGTTACGATCGCGCATGCCCAGCCTGTCAAGCGATTCGCGGCGGATGGCCCGGAAGGGACCCAGATCCGTGTAACGGTGGCCGTGGAACAATCGGATCAACGAAGTGGCCAGCCAGTTCCCGAAGCGCTGGTGCGGCTCGAGGGAGCCCGGCTCGGCCGCCCCCAGAACCCGCGAGCCGATCACCAGCTCGGCTCGCCCCTCCGCAATCGGTTCGAGCAGCCGCCGCGCCTCGCCCGGGTCCTCCGAGCCGTCCGCCTGCAAGAAAACAACCGTATCAATCTCCCCGGGAAGCGCGGCGATGGCCTTCAGACAGGCCGCCCCGTAGCCGCGTTCGGGCTCGCGGACTACGATCGCCCCCCACCCTCGGGCGATGTCCCCGGTGCGGTCGGTCGAGCCGTTGTCGGCTACGAGCACCGCGTGGAACAGATCGCCTGGAACCGAATTCAGGGTCGAGCCGATCACCTCCTCTTCATTGAGCGCGGGAATGATCAGCGCCGGCGTAAGGGAATGGGAAAAGGAGGCTCGCCGTTCGGACATTCGGTTACGATAGAAAAGGGATTCCGCAGAAAGTCATGGGCGACGGGCTCGAGAAGGCGGCGCCGGAGAACCCGCGAAGGGAACGGGAACGGTCT
>CAYRPT010000205.1:0-4112 GCA_964425895.1 uncultured Solibacteraceae bacterium
CGGTGAGCTCGATATTGCCGGAGATGCGGATGTCTCCGTCGCCGGGGGCCTCCTGGCAACCGGCGAGCGCGAGTGCGACTCCGAGCGCAACTCCGGCGAGCAACCGCCGCGAACCCCCGGCAGGCTCGAGACCGGAGACCGGCCGCGCCCTCCAATGCACACTGTTCATGGAATGAACTCCCTGATCCGGCCGAGCGCCGCCCCGAGATCGAGGCGCGCCGCCTCATATTGATACAGCGCCGCGATCTGGTTGTCGCGCGCCCGGGCCAGCCGGTTCTGCGCGTCGGTGACCTCGATGCTGCTGGTGACGCCCGCTTCAAACCGCCGCTTCGCCTGGGCCAACTCACTGTCGGCCAGCTCCAGTCCGCCGCCGGCAACCTTCACCTGCTCGTCCGCCGAGCGGAGCGCGTCCTGGGAGAGGCGGATTTCGAGTTCGATGTGGGAACGGAGGTCCGCGGTGCGAATCCGCGTTTGCCGGAGCACGGAAGCAGCCTCGGCCCGGCGCGCGTCGATCCGGCCGCCATCCCAGATCGGGATGGTGAGCTTCACGCCGAACAGGCGGGTGGGAAACGAGCCTTCAATCCCGTTGCCCAGGCTTCCGTAGTCGCCGAACCCGGACACGGAAGGGAGCCTCTCCCACTTCGCGGCGCTGTAGTTCAAGCCGGCGCTCCGCTCCTGGAGCTGCTGCGCCTTCCAATCGGAGCGGTACTGGACCGCCGTCTCTACCGACTGGGCCGCGCCGGCGACCTCCACCGGGTGGTACTGCAGGCGGTCGGTCAACTCGATCTCGGTGTCCAGGCGCAGGTCCATCGCGCGCAGGAGCTCGAGTTGAGCGCGGCGCACCTCGTTCTCGACGAGAAGGATCTGCTGCTGCTCGTTGGCTAACTGCACCTGGGCGCGGGTGACGTCGATGCCGGTGCCGGTGCCGGCGTCTTTTTGGTTGTTCGCCAAAGTGAGCAGCTCCTCGGCCAATTGGACATTCGCGCGGGCCGCCTCCAGCCGAGCCTGGGCGCGCAGCGCTCCAAGGTAGGCGCGGGCCACCTGGGCGGCCACGTCATCGCGTGTGCCGTCGCTGGCGTCACGGGTGGCCTGGACCGATTCCTTGGCCGCCTGGTAGCGGCGGTACGACGCCACCGAGAGTGTTTCCGTGACCCGCGCCCGGGCGTCGAAGACGTTGAAGGGGCCGACCTTGGGCGGGATGAAACTGGCGATGAAGGGATTGAATCCCACGCCAAAGGCCCGCAGGTTCACCACCCGCTCGTCATACTGCATGTAAGCGTCCAGGTTCGGCAGCAGCGCCGCAAGGGCCTGCCGCTTCTGCGCTTCGGACTGCCGGATTGCTTCCAGTGCCAGCTCGAGCCGCACCGCGCCGTCAGGCTCGATGGCCAGCTCCACCGACCGCTTCATGCTCAACGGCAGCTTCTGGGCCACCGCCGGCGTCATCAGAATCGCGGCCAGCAGAACGGCCGCCGTGAATCGCATGCTCACCGCTTTTCCTCCTTGTGGGGCGCGTTCAAACCCGCCGCCAGGAATTCCACCAGGCGCCGCACCGTGTCATCGGCTGTCGCCCGCTTGCAGATGCCGCCGCTCAGCTTCGGCATGAGGTCGCCCACCCGCATCACATGGGCCACCGCCCCGATGCCAAACATCACCCGCCACAGCAACTCCTCCAGCGGCAGCCTTGGAAGACTCGTCCGCGCCGCGTCTGCAAAACGCTGCGCCGCCGATTGTAGCTGGCCCGGCACCAGTTTGCCAACGTTCTCCGGTTCCGCCAGGATTCTGCCGAGCAGGCGCATGAAATTCGGACCGTGCTCGGGGTTCTCGGCCATGCGGATGACCGGCTCGATGAAGGCATGCACCAGTTGGTCCACCGGAATCGGCTGCCCACGGTAGGTCTTCTCGAGCGTGTTCAGCCGGCCGATCCGTACCGCGTTCAAGCGGTCCATGTGCCGCCGAAAGACCGCCCGGAGCAGTTCGTCTTTGGATCCGAAGTGGTAGTGGACCGCCGCCAGATTGACGCCGGCTTCCGCGATGACGGAGCGCAGCGACGTGGCCCCGACACCCTGCTCGGCGAACAGGTGCTCGGCCGCATCGAGGATGCGATCCTTGGTTCCGGCCGGGGCGTCGTTGCGCGCAACCCGCGGAATTCGCCCCGATCGAATCATACGTTTAATTAGATTAGTCGATCGTTTGAACTTCTGTCAAGGGCGACGGGTTCTATCGGTCTTGCCGCTCGCGAGGGGACGCGCGGCGCGGCGCGCTCAGGCGGTTCCGCCGAGAGTCATTTCGCCGATCAAGAGCGTGGGACAGGCGATCGGGCCGCGAAACTCCAGGTCGTCGCCTACCGCCTCGATGTTTTCGAGCATGGTCCGCAGGTTGCCGGCGATGGTGATCTCCGAGACCGGGTAGGCGATCTCACCGTTTTCGATCCAGAGGCCGACCGCGCCGCGGGAGTAGTCGCCGGTGACCGCGTTGAAGCCGAATCCGATCAGCTCCGTGACCAGCAATCCGGCGCGCAGGCGACCGATGATCTGGGCGGCGGGCGTGGCGCCGGGCTCGGCGAACAGATTGTGGTGGCCGACGTGGGCATTGCCCGTGAGCCCGCGGCTCGCATTTCCAGTGGTTGCCCGGCCGAGCTTGCGCCCGGTGTAGACATTCAGAAGGTAGTGAAGGAGGACGCCGTTCTCCACGACGGCGGTGCGGCGCGTGGGCGTCCCTTCGGCATCGAACGGAGCGGAACCGAAGAGGCCCGGAAGCGTGCCGTCATCGACGACGGTGAGCTTTTCCGAGGCGATCTTCTGGCCGAGCCGTCCCGCCAGGAACGATGCCTGGCGGTAGACGGAATCGCCGCTGACGGCCTCGAACAGATGGCCGAGGAGAGAACGGGCAGCCTGCGCTTCGAAGACCACCGGCGCCTTGCGGGTGGTTATCTTGCGCGGGTTCAGGCGGCGCAGGGCGCGCTGAGCCGCGATCCGGCCCACCTCGGCCGGTGGTTCCAGGGCCGCCGCCCGGCGGGACGCAGTGTACCAGAAATCGCGCTCCATCGATTCGCCATCGCGCGCCACCGGGATCACACTGAGCGAGCAGCGGCTGCCCCGATAGGAGCCCAGGAAACCGCGGGAATTGGCGAAGACGCGGAGGCCGGTGTGGGCCTCGAAGGCCGCGCCCTCGGAATTGACGATTCGCGGGTCGAAGCCGAGGGCGGCGCTTTCCGCATCGCGGGCCATGGAGATGCGATCCTCGGGGGCGAGCGCCGCAACGTCGCCGGAGTAGAGCTGAAGGTCTCCGCCGGCGGACCCAAGCTCGCCGGGCTCGGGTAACCCGGCCTGGGGATCCTCAGTGGTAATTGAGGCGAGCTCGACCGCGGACCGCACCACCCGCTGGAGGCCCTCGGCGCTCAAGTCCGAGGTGTAAGCCGAGCCCGTTCGTGCGCCTATCAGGACACGCAGGCCGACGCCGCGCGATCCGGCTTCTTTGAGATTCTCCACCTCGCCCATGCGCACATTGACGGAGAATTCGTCGCCTTCGACGGCCGTGCATTCGGCATCCGTGGCGCTCCCCTCCAAGGCCAGGCGGATCACCCGCTGCGCGAGCTCTTCGAGTGGCGGCCCGTTCACCGGGTTCCTCCCACGGTCATGCGATCCAACTTGACGGTGGGGATGCCCACGCCGACCGGCACGCTTTGCCCTTCCTTTCCGCAAGTGCCGATGCCCTCGTCGAGCTGGAGGTCCCGGCCCACCATGCTGACATGCCGGAGAGCTTCCGGGCCGTTCCCGATCAGCGTGGCGTCGCGCAGCGGCTGGCCCAGCTTGCCTCCTTCGATCCGGTAGCTCTCGGTGGCGGAGAAGACGAAGTTACCGTTCGTAATGTCCACCTGCCCTCCCCCGAAGCTGGCGCAGTAGATCCCCTGGCTGACGGAGCGCACGATCTCGTCGGGGTCGCTCTCGCCCGCCAGCATGAACGTGTTGGTCATCCGCGGCATGGGGAAGTGCTGATAGCTCTCGCGGCGGCCGCTGCCCGTGGGCGCGGCTTTCATCAATCGGCCGGAAAGCCTGTCCTGGAGGTAGCCGCGCAGCACGCCATTCTCGATGAGCACGTTGCGGCGCGTCGGC
>CAYRPT010000205.1:4122-6947 GCA_964425895.1 uncultured Solibacteraceae bacterium
CTGGCCCTCGTCGTCCACGTTGAGCGAGCCGCACCGGCGCTCGATGGAGCCGTCATCGACCACCGTAACGAGCGGACTGGCCACGAGCTGGCCCGTGCGGTTACTGAAGGCGGAAAGCCCCTTGCGGTTGAAGTCAGCTTCCAAACCGTGCCCCACCGCCTCGTGGAGGAGGATGCCCGGCCAGCCGGGGCCAAGCACGACGGTCATCTCGCCCGCCGGGGCCGGCGCCGCTTCGAGCTGCACCACGGCCTGGCGGGCCGCTTCCCGGGCGAAGTACTCGGGCGTCCGCTCCGTCAGGAAGTACTCCAGCGAGTAGCGGCCGCCGCCGCCAGAGTACCCGCGCCGGGGCTCGCCGCCGGCGTCGCGCGCCAGGGCGAGCACATGGAGGCGGGCCATGGGTTGAACATCGTGGCTGAGTTCTCCTTCACTGGTGGCGACCAGCGTGTGGCGGATGCTGTCGCCGTAGGAGGCCTGGACCATGAAGATGCGGGGGTCATAGGCGCGCGCGGCTTCGTCAGCGCGGCGCACCAGCGCCGCCCGCCGCTCCAAGCTTTCACCGGACGAATCGATCACCGGATAGAGGTCGTGACCTGGCGTCCGGCTGAAGCCAGTTTTGGGGACCTTCGCCGGGCCAGCGGCGATGTGGGCGGCGACCCGGGCGGCCCCGCGGATCTTTTCCGGCGCAAGGTCGTCGCTGTAGGCGTAGCCGGTGCGCTCTCCGGCGATCACCCGTATGCCCACGCCAAGCGTCACGCCCTGGGTGGCCGTCTTGATGATCGACTCGTCAATGCTGAGCGAGGTGGTAGCCACATACTCGAAAAAGACGTCGGCGTAATCCCCTCCCGCGCAGAGCGCCTCCGCAAGATACCCTTCCAGATCGCGCTCCGTGACCCCGAACTTCCAGGCGAACAAGGAATCGGGAAAGCCCATACTTCCAAGCTATCAGAGAGAGCCTGCAAGAGCTGTAAGATAGGTGCGTGCCGCCGGCGCCTCGAGTCGAGGAGGGCAGCATTACCGTGCTGCGCCTCTATGACGTGGCCTATGCGATCGATCTGCGGAAAGTGGAGCGGGAGGCGGCCTCCACCGGTCCTACACGCATCCGGCTGCGGCGCGCGAAACCCAAGGCGATCGCCTTCGGCGAACCCCCGGTAGAACTCGGGCTCGGCCGGGTGACGGTTGAGGCGCGAGATTCCCGGTTGACCGCGGACGTGACCGCGCGGGTCTACGACTTTGGGGCGGTCTCGCTGAGCTTCCGGTTCCCCGCCGGGCCGTCGAATTGGGAGGATCTTGCGGATCTGGTCCAGACGGCTGAAGAATCACTCAGCCCCGAAATCGTCCGGGCTCACCTGGAGCGGGTGCGGTCGCTGATCGGACCGGGACTCGAGCAGCCCACAGCCAACGGCGTCGAGGAGGATTACCTGCTCGTCATGGTGCGGCGGTTCGACCGCCCGATCACCGGCTCCGGGGTTTTGGCTGAATTGGACCTGCCGCGGCTTTTGTCGGGCGAGGAGCAGCCGCTGTCGGAAAGCGCGCGCCAGGAACTGCTCCGGCATGCTTACAGCTACTACGAGGACGACCTGGTGGCTCTCACCTGGGACCGGGCGTTTATCGTCGAGCCGTCGGGCGACACCGGTGTGGCCGACGTTCTGGAGGTCGCCAACGCCCAGTTGCTCGAATTGCGGTATTACGACGCGCTGCTCGATGCGGAGCTGCCGCGGATGTACGATCGCGTCCAGCGCGCGAGGGCGGCCTTGGGAGGTTTGGCGCGCCGGCGCTATGCGAACCTGGCGCGGGAGATCTACACGCGCGTAGCGGAGGTGACGGAAATCGCCGAGCGGGTGGACAACGCGCTCGTGGTCACTGAAGACGTCTACCTGGCGCGGATCTATGGAGCGGCTCTGGACCTCTTTCGGGTGAAGCTGTGGAACTCCGCGGTGGAGCGCAAGCTGGCCATCATGCGAGACGCTTACAGCGCGCTTTACGAAGATGCGGCCACAGCCCGGGCAGAGTACCTGGAAGCGGCCATTGTCTTGCTGATCATCCTCGAGATCGTGCTCGCCTTCTTTCGGTAGGGTGCTGCCGGAAAACGGGCCCGAACGAAAAAATCAGGCGGCGCCCAGGCCGCCCGCGATCAGAGCCATCAGATTCCAGGCAACCACAATCGCAAAAAGGAGATTGACGCGCGCCAGCAATCGCTTCCGGCCCATCCGCCAGACAATCACCCCAAACACCACGGCCAAAAGCTTCACCGCGACCAAGCCTGCCAGCGGGGTGGGTCCGTTGTCCAGAAACCAGCGAACGATCGGATTGGCCTCCTTGACGCCGTAGAGGAGAAAAGACAGCGTCGTCAGGAAGTCGAGGATCTGCAAGTACGAGTATTGGACCAACAGGTGCGTCACCGTCGCTCTCCGATGTTGCTCCCAGTCTACTCTAAGTGATTCGCCGGAGAAAGGGGCGCCTCGTCGCCTGGGGCGGCGGTTGTACTAGGACCGGCGGCAGATGTCCGAGGTTCGCCCCGCGCGGCCGTCCGGCTCGCCAAGCCGAATTACACTAAGAGCATGTGGTGGCGCATCGCATCCATGGCGGCGTTCGCCGTGACCACCCAGGCGCGGTGCCCGGACACCCCGACTTACTCGCCGTGTGAGATGGTGTTCGAGTTGAACGACGCCGAGGCGGCCGAACACGCGAATCCTTATCTTTCGGTACAGCTTCACGCGGAGT
Source organism: uncultured Solibacteraceae bacterium (assembly GCA_964425895.1). Taxonomy (GTDB): domain Bacteria; phylum Acidobacteriota; class Terriglobia; order Bryobacterales; family Bryobacteraceae; genus CAYRPT01. Next base: position 6,844 of record CAYRPT010000205.1, read on the forward strand.
TCCGATCGCCGGAGGCTAAGACCTTCCTGATGAACGGCTTCTGGGACGGAGGCCGGCGGATGGTGGTCCGCTTTTCGCCGGTGCTCGCGGGCCGATGGGACTTC
>CAYRPT010000206.1:0-6930 GCA_964425895.1 uncultured Solibacteraceae bacterium
TCCAACCGGAGCTGACGCCCGGAAACCCGTCCCGGAGTAAGCCGCCCGGTCCGGGATGAACCCGCCGCGGGCCTGGCTGTTGACGCGTCGAACTCGTGGGACAGCGAGGCCGCTTCCGCCCGGTAGCCGGGCCCTTGTCGTGGCCGCGTGATAGACTTTCATCCGAAAGCAGGAGACATGACTTGGAAACCCGCGGGGTCACTTGCATCTTTGTGTCCTGTTCTGTGGCCGGCGGCGCTGCTGTTCGTTCTGGCCGGCGGCGTCGCGGCGCAAACCATCCTTCTTACGAACGCTCTTCTGATCGACGGCACGGGTGGGCCGCCGCGCGAGAAGGCCGCGCTGCTGGTTGTCGACGGGAAGATCCGTTCCGTGGGTCTGGCGTCGGCGATCGAACCTCCGGCTTCCGCCAGAGTCGTTGATGTTTCCGGCAAGACGATCATCCCCGGCATTGTCAATCTCCATGGCCACATCGGCATGGTCAAAGGACTCGTTCAATCCCAGGAGAACTTCACCGCCGGGAATGTCATCGAAAACCTCGAAACCTACGCCAGGTACGGCGTAACCAGCACGACCAGCATGGGTTCCGACCTGGACTTGATCCTGGAGATCCGCGATCGGCAGCGTCGAGGGGAGCTCTTGGGCGCGCGCGTCTACACGGCGCTGCAAGGCTTCACTGGGAAGGCCGGATATCCCACCGGCGTCCCGGGCATGAAAGGCGTGGCGACGGAGGTATCCGGTGTCGAGGAAGCCAGGGCCGGGGTGGACCGCTTGGCGGACAAGGGAGCGGACATGATCAAGATCTGGGTCGACGATCATCAGGATCGCGAACCAAAGATCTCATCGGAGCTCTATGGCGCTATCATCAGCCAGACCCACAAGCGAGGCCTCAAAGCCTACGCGCACGTCTACGAGGTCGCCGACGCCAGGGCGCTGGTCGATGCCGGGGTCGACGTGCTCGCCCACAGCGTGAGAGACGCGGAGGTCGATGAGACATTGGTCCGCGCCATGAAGACCGGAAACGTGACCCTGATCCCTACCCTGAGCCGGGAGCTCTCGACCTTTGTCTACGCGGAGCCGCCCAAGTGGCTCGAGGATCCGTTCTTCCGGAAGTCGGTTCCGGAAAGCGTGGTGGATGCACTGAAGACCCATGTGCGAGCGGCCCAGGCCAAAGACCCCGACCGGGAAATCAACCGCCAAGGGCTCGAAATCGCGAAACGCAACCTGAAGAAGCTCTCCGATGGCGGGGTTCGGATCGGCTTCGGAACCGACAGCGGGCCCCCGGCGAGATTCCCGGGGTACTTCGCCCACCTCGAGATGGAATTGATGGCGGACGCCGGACTGACGCCGATGCAGATCATCGAGTCGTTCTCCCGTAATGCAGCGGAGACTCTCGGGGTGGCGAAGGAGTTCGGGACGCTGGCGCCCGGACATTACGCGGACTTCGTGGTGCTTGACGCGAGTCCGCTGAAGGATATCCGGGCGGCGAGAAGCATCCACGCCGTCTACATCGGCGGCCGCAGCGTGCCGCTCGATTGAGCGCGGGCAGGTGGCGAATCGGTTCAGACCGCGGCCACCGCCGACCGCCGTGGATCGATCCGTGTCGCGATCAGGGCCGCGGCCACGCACAGGCCGGCTGAAACCAGCAGGGGCGCCGTCCAGGCGAGCCAAGTGGCCAGGTAACCGACGGCAACCCCGGACAGCGCGCCGCCCAGATTACCGCATGTGTTCATCACCGAGGACACCGAGCCGCTGTACTCGCCGCCAATGTCCAGGCAGATGGCCCATGAGACCGCCACGGTCAGCTCGAGACCCGCGAGGGCAATCGTCAGCCACACGAGCGCTGCCGCGGAGTTGCTCGCCAGCGCTCCGGGCACCAACCCAACGGCGCCGATGGCGAAACCGATGCACGAAACGAAAAGACGCCCTCGCCGCAGGTCGTCCCAGCGATGCGCCAGTTTGTCGGAAACCCAGCCGCCCATCGCATTGCTGATGGTCGCGGCCACGAGAGGCGTGCTGGCGGCCAGGCCCATCTTGAGCTCCGTGAAGCCCCGCTCCTCGACCAGGTACGTCGGAAGCCAGGCCAGGTACATCCAGACCACCCAGCCGTAGCAAAAGTACATCAGGCTCAGTGCCCAGAGATTCCAACTTCGAAGAATCGCCCCCCAAGGCACCACGCCCGGCGCCCCTTGCTTGCCCTGAAACCCGCTTTGGCTGAGTATCCGGAGCTCCATCCCGTTCACACCGGCATGGTCCTCCGGGCAGTCGCGATAGTACCAATACCAGATAGCGGCCCAGGCGATGCCAATCCCGCCGAGCAGATAGAAGACCCCGCGCCAGCCTACGATCCCGATCAGCGCGATGACCAGCGGAGGCGTAATGGCCGCTCCAAACCGCGAGCCGGCGTGCTGAAAACCCTGCCCGAAAGCTCGCTGGCTTACAGGGAGCCAGCGAACAAGCGCCCGCGACGCCGACGGGAACGCCGAGGCCTCGCCTACCCCGAACAGAAACCGGTAAGCGATCATCGAGGCCGCACCGGATGCCGCCGCCGTCGCGGCGGTGAAGGCAGACCACCAAAGCACTGCCAGCGCCAGGATCCTTCGCGGCCCGAACCGGTCCGCCGCCCATCCTCCCGGTACCTGGAATAGCGCGTAGCCAAGACTGAAGGCCGCGAAAACATAGCCCATGGTGATCCTGTCAAAGCCGAACTCCTCCCGAATCGTGGGCGCGGCCGCCCCGATGCACACCCGGTCGATGTACATGATCATCGCGGTGACGAAGGTGAGCGACAGAACAACGTAGCGGACGCCGGTCGGCTTCATGCCCTCGGCGGGGCGGGTGGAGGGGAACGCGGGAAGCTTCATCCGGGCCGCTCAAGGTTTCCGGTTGCGCGCTTCCGCGAGCAGCCTTCGGGCGCGATCCGGGTTGTAGACGCCGCACGGACAAAAGCGCGCCAGGGTCAGGGCGCACTGCTCCGGACTCCGGCGGCCTTCCCGGACCATGTCTAGCATCTTCTTCGCCATGTTGGCCGAGACCATGCCGTGACCGCACATGGTCGCAAGAGCCAGCACCTCCGCTTCCGGCAAATGATCGTGAGGATCACGGAACCCCAGCGAGTACTCTACGCTGTGCCGGTGAATCCCGCAGCACTCGGCCGCTTCCCTGGCGCCTTCCACGGAAGTGCTCAGGTTGATGGAGAGCCCGAGGTCGGACTCGATCAACTCGCGCAGGCACGCGACGGCCTTCTCCCGCGAGTTGAAAACCGCCGCCACGGTTCCCGGCTTCTCCACCCCATTGATCACGCTCTCCCAATCCTGAACCGGCTCGCGCTTCCAGTGGGCCGCGGGATTCAAATCGCGCTCCGGCGCGAAAGAGCCGCGATTGCCGTTGCCCATGTTCGAAGGACCATGTCGCGCGCAGATCCGCAGGAACTCCTTCTGCGTTTCGATGGCGCCCTGATCGTTTCTGCCCTTCGACGGAATCGCGAACAGGATGTAGTCGTCCCGAAAGCTGTCCGACTTTCCGTAGCGGTGCAAGGTGTTCGTCATAGGACCTTCTCCCCGACCGGCTCGTTGGTGATCCGGCCGAGCCCCAGGTTCGTTTTCGCGCGCTCATAGCGGACGCCGAGCTCCTCGAGGACGGGAGCCAGCAGCCGGTCCTCCCCGTTCTCATCGCAGCGGGTCGAGATGCCGACCGACATCACGGTGTCGATCCGCCGGTTCACCCGCTCGATGGTGGCCAGCACGGATTCCACCATATCCAGCCTCGTCTTGATCTCGACGATAGCCGAGAGGATCTTTTCGTTCAGGATGTCGTCCCGCAGGTCACCCGTTTCCCGGTCGGTCATCAGATGCGAAACGGGGTTCTGGGGTTCGAACGTCACGCCGACCGCGGCGAGCTCCCGGGTCATTTCCTGAATGTCGCGGAAGCGAACCCCCACTCCGGGTCGGCCGAACTCGACAGTGTAGCCGACCTCGCCCACGCCGACCCGCGGGTTGACGTCGTTTGTCTTGACCTCCTCGGTGCCACGCCCCTTGATGCCTGTCGAAGCATGCTCCACCACCGGATCGGAGAAAATCTGCCGGATGAGCCGCGGCATCTGGAGCTCGTTCATTTCGAAGGCCGCGGTGGGGCACACATCCGGTTCCGGCTCGAAGCGAAAGCGGAACGCCTTGGCGATCCTGCGCACCAGACGCACGAAGGCCGGATTCAGGTGCTCCTGGCTCATGCCGCGCAGACAGGTTCCGCACTCGACGCAGGTGTCCTCATGAATCGTAGCCCGGTTGATCTCCGGGTCGATCGAGATCGCCCCCATCGGGCAGACCGGTACGCAGTTGGCGCATGCCACGCACCTGCCTGGATTGATGCGCATAGGCAGACCTTCCTTTCGAACGGCCGATGCAAATGCCTGTCCGGCGGGCCGGCGGAATGGTTGTAGCCTATCATTATTCCGCGCGGGAGTAAAGCGCTCGCTTGGGAGGGCCGGCAGCGAGCAGAACAGCAGGGCGTGGCGAGCCGCCCGCCGCTTCCCACTGTCGTGAGTTCCGCAACGCAGAGGGATGGGCGGCTCCCATGTACAATGCGGGAATGCGAAGAGCTTGGGTGCTTGCCGTTTGCCTGCACGCCGTCGTCGGCCCCGGTTTCGGACAGCGGGTTTCGCTCCGCGAAGAGAAGCTGCATGGTCGCGCCGCTTTGGTCCTCGAAAATGGCCGGATGCGTCTCAGCACGCTGCCGGGCGGCGGCTATATCGGCGAAGTCCGGCTCATCTCGCCGGATCCGAAACGGAACGTGAATCCAATGCGCGTGCCGCACTACTCGACGATCGACCCCCACACCTACAACCCGGCTCGCGATGACGCCGCCTATGGGGGTGGCGAAAACCGCTTCATCATGTCGGGTTACATGGGGCACTACCTTTGCTTCCCTTACTTTGGAGGTCCGTCGAGGGACGAAGCGCAGCATGGCTTGGGCACGCATGGCGAAGCGGTGTCGGTCGAGTGGAAGGCGGAGAAATCCGAGACCGCCGGCGACACGGTCTCGCTGCTGTTGGCTGCCGAGCTTCCGAAGACCCGGTATCGCGTCCAGCGGGCGGTTACGCTCCGGGCCGGCCAGACCGTTGCTCATATCGATGAGTGGGCGGAGAACCTGCTGCCATTCGATCGGCCTATCCATTGGGTGCACCACGCGACCTTCGGTCCACCGTTCGCCGAACCGGGCAAGAGCTTTGTGGACGCGCCGATCGCCCGGGTGGCCGACCGTGGGGATCCGAGGCCGACGGAACCGAAGGACGAGCGGGCGTTCCGTGCCGAACCGCACTCCGGTTCCTACCGGGCCTGGCTGTTGGACAAATCGCGCTCGCTCGGCTGGTGCACGATGTACCACACGAACTATCGGGTACTGATCGGCTATCTCTTCTCGACCAGCGACAGTCCCTGGATCGGCGACTGGCAGGAAAACCGCAGGAACAGGCAGGTCCCATGGGATGGCAAGGCCATAGCCCGGGGTTTGGAGATTGGCACGACGCCATTCGGCGGCCTGCGCCAGAGCGTGGAAGAAGGCAAGCTGTTCGACGTGCCAACCTATCGCTGGATCGCCGCCGGCCAGCGTTTGAAACAGTCCTATGCGATTATCCTGGTGGAGATCCCGGATGGCTATCGCGGCGTTGGTGACGTACGCTCCGAGGGGGGAAACATCGTGATCGAGGAGCGGGAGACCGGGAAGACTCTCTCCGTTGCGGGCGCGCCGGTTTGGTGATCCTCTTTCGTGCCCGAGATACCTCGTCAGTGATGCGCAAGTTCACCAGCATAGTTTCGCCGCAAGAAGCATGCCCCGCGGACCGGAAGAAGCGTCCGGCCTCGCGCTCGTAAGGTACAATCACCGCAGCGCTAACCGCGCGGCTGGGCGCCTCCGGCGCAGAGGCCGCACGTCCATGGCAAAAGGGAACATTCACAAATGTTCCCTGGAAAGAGAGTCGGCTATGCTCAGTCGAAGAGGCTTTGTCGCCGCCGGTTTAGGGACCGCGGCCGCGCGAGGCGCAGCGAGTCCGCCCATCCGATTCGCCCTGAGCGGGTTCATCTGGCAGCAGGAGATCGAGAAGGGGGTCAGGGACACCGCCCGGTTTGGTTTTCACGGAATCGAGCCCTTTCGGAATCATGTTCTGCCTTACCTGGACAAGCCCAAGAAGCTCAAAGAGCAGCTCGACGCCGCCGGTATTTCGATGGTGACATGTTCGAACGGCGGTCCGATGTCGGTGAATTTCATCGACCCCGCCAAGGTTCCCCAAACCATCGACGATCACTTCCGCTTTGCGCGGGATTTCATCGCGCACTTCGGGTGCCGCCACTTCAAGATCAACATGGGTTCCCGTCCGCCCGAGGGGCCGACGGACGAACAACTGAAAACGCTCAGCGGCGCCCTCAACGAACTCGGCAAGCGGACCGCGGATATCGGTATCCAGCTCGCTCCCCACCCGCACCTCTGGGCTCCCGTGGAACGAGAGCGCGAAGTGAAAATGATGCTCGATTCCACCGATGCCCGCTACGTGGGCCTGGTGCCCGATACCGCGCATCTCACGCTGGGCGGAACCGACCCGCTGGAGATAGTTCGTGACTACTTCCCCCGGATCGCCGCCGTGCACTTCAAGGACACGCCGCCCCGTTTCCGCGGGCACAAGGGCCCGCCGCCTTCCCGCGAAGAGCATCGCTGGGAGAACCTGTACAAGAACCTCGGCGCCGGCGGCGTGGATTTTCCCGCCATCTTCGAGATTCTGAAGCGCAAGGGTTTTCAAGGCTGGATCACCATTGACCTTGATCCGCCGCGGCCGGGCGACGGAACCATCGAAGAAAACGTACTCGTCAACAAGAAGTACCTCCAGGAGGTGCTGGCCGTTGCGCTTTAGAGAACCGGGAAAACCTGGACGGTAACGCCCGTTCC
>CAYRPT010000207.1:0-6924 GCA_964425895.1 uncultured Solibacteraceae bacterium
AAGGTGATTGCCGTCGACGTGGACGGCGTGGTTCACCCCATCACGACCGAGATTCTTTCGCATGCGATCGAGCAGGCGCGCCGGGAGAACGTCGCGGCGGTTTTGATCCGTCTCAACACACCCGGAGGGCTGATTGAGTCGACGCGCGAAATCACCGAGGCCATCGTGGCGTCGCCGGCGCCCGTCATCACCTACGTGACCCCGAGCGGCGGGCGGGCGGCCTCCGCGGGTTTCTTCATTTTGCAGGCCGGCGATGTCGCGGCGATGGCGCCGGGAACGCGCACCGGCGCCGCCGCGCCGGTGTTAATGGGCCAGCAGATGGATCCCGTGATGCGCCGCAAGGTGGAGAGCGACGCCGCCGCCGCCCTGCGGAGCGTCGTTCAGAAGCGGGGCCGCAATAGCGAACTCGCCGAGAAGGCGGTGATTGAGGCCCGCGCGTTCACGGAAAAGGAAGCGCTGGACAATAACCTGATCGAGCTCATCGCCTCCACTGAGGCGGAATTGCTGGCCAAGCTGGACGGCCGCACGGTTACCCGCATTGACGGCGCCACCACGCAACTCCGGCTCGCGGGCGCCGCGATCGCCGAATACGAGAAGACCACCCGTGAGCGATTCGTGTCGGCCATCGCCGACCCGAACCTGGCGTTCGTGATTCTGATTCTCGGGGCGCTCGGCATCTATGTCGAATTTTCTTCACCGGGATTGATCCTGCCGGGGGTGGCGGGGGGCATCCTGGTGTTGCTGGGGCTGTCGGCGCTTTCCGTGCTGCCGATCAATTGGCTGGGCGTCGCGCTGCTCGTCCTGGCGGTGGTCCTGTTCATTCTGGAGGCGAACTTCGCCTCGCATGGGATCCTCGGCGCGGGCGGAGCGGTCGCCATGGTGCTCGGGGCGCTGCTCCTGGTGGAGGGCCCGCCGGAGTTGCAGATCCGTTTGGGAACGGCGCTTGGCGTCACCTTGCCGTTTGCCGGCATCACGCTGTTTCTGCTGACGCTCATCATCAAAGCCCGCCGGGCGAAGGTGGTCACCGGCAGCGAAGGGCTCATCGGCGAGCTGGGAACGGCTCAGACCGAACTCAACCCCGACGGACGCGTTTTCATCCACGGGGAGCTCTGGGACGCCGAGTCGGCCGTATCGTTGGCCGCCGGCGCCCGCGTGCGGGTCACGAAGGTCGACGGGTTGCGACTCAGCGTCGAGCCCGCGGCAAAAGAAGGAGACACGCCATGATCGATATTCCCTTGATTGCCCTGGTCATCGTCATTCTGTACGTCCTCTCGGCCATCAAGATTCTGGCTGAATACGAGCGCGGGGTCATTTTCCGCCTGGGCCGCGTGCTGCCGAAGCCGAAAGGTCCGGGCATTGTTCTCGTGTTCGCCCCGATTGACCGGATGGTCCGCGTCCCGTTGCGCGTCGAAACCATGGATGTGCCGCCGCAGGATGTGGTCACGCGCGACAACGTGACGGTCAAGGTGAACGCGGTGGTTTACTTCCGGGTGGTCGACCCGCAGCGGGCGATCCTGGAAGTCTCGAATTACTTGTATGCGACCTCGCAACTGGCGCAGACGACGCTGCGCAGCGTACTGGGCGAAGTGGAACTCGACGAGTTGCTGGGCGAACGCGAGAAGCTGAACCTCCGCCTTCAGACGGTGCTCGACAAGCACACCGATCCGTGGGGCGTGAAGGTGAGCATGGTCGAGGTCAAGCAGGTGGACCTTCCGGAGATGATGATCCGGGCCATCGCGCGGCAGGCGGAAGCCGAGCGCGAGCGCCGTGCGAAGATCATCCACGCCGAGGGCGAGTACACCGCCTCGGAGAAGCTCACCATGGCGGCCGAGGTCATTCAGCGGCAGCCGGCGGCTCTGCAGCTACGTTATCTCCAGACCCTTATCGAAATCGGCGCCGAAAAGAACTCGACGGTTGTGTTCCCGCTCCCGATCGATATATTCTCTTCCTTGAAGCTCGCGCTGGATAAGATCGCGAGCGGAAACGGCTCCGGCGGCGCCGGGTAAGCTAAAGACCTCCCGAAATCTGTCGAAGTAAAGGGAGGATGAGCCGCGGAGCATTTGCCGAACTAATAATGCCGAGGACCGACGAAGGCGAATTCGAGCTTGTGCTGGGCAATAAGCAATTGCTCAGCATTTTCTTCATCGTGGTCGTGCTTCTGGGCGTGTTCTTCACGATGGGTTATGTCGTGGGACGGAACACCGCGGGCCAGGAGCAGATGGCCGCCGCACCGGGTCAGCCGCTCGTGGTGGACCCCGGCGGAGCCGGCGCGCAGCCGCCGGTCGCGCCCCCGCCGGAGCCTGCCCAGGCGAAGCCGGAGCCTCTCCCGCCGCCGCGAACCCAGCCGGCCCCGGCGGTCCCGACGGAATCGCTGGCGCCTCCGCCGGTAACGCCCGCGAAGCCCGCGGCTCCGCCGCCGTCGGCGCCTCCGCCCTCTCCCGGCGGGTTGTCGGAGCCGGCGGCGGGAACCAATTGGCTGCAAGTGGCCGCGACGTCCTTACCCGAGGGCGAGGTACTGCGGGACGTGCTGTCCAAGCGGGGCTTCACCGTGCACCTGGCGCCGGTTCCGGGCCAGGAGTTGATCCGCGTATTGGTGGGACCCGTCAACACCCCCGACACGCTCGCGCAGACCCGTTCCAAGCTGCAAGAGGCAGGGTTCAAGCCGTTCGCGCGAAAATACTAGCGGATGGCATATTCTGGCTCCCTCGTCAACATCGAGGGTCACCCGCGAAGGGCGCCGAACCCAGGGCCCCGATTGCCGGCTTGGCTCCGCAAGGGGACGGCCCATCATGAGTCCGTAACAGGACTGAAGCGGGACCTTCGCCGCTTCGACCTCCATACCGTCTGCGAATCGGCCCGCTGCCCCAACATCCACGAGTGCTTTCACCGGGGCACGGCGACGTTCATGATTCTGGGGAATCTGTGTACCCGAGGCTGCGGTTTCTGCTCCGTACCCAAGGGAGTGCCTGGCAAGCACGAGTTCCGGTTGGATTCGGACGAGCCGTCAAACGTGGCCCGTCTGGCGGAGCAGATGAACCTGCGTTACGTGGTCATCACCAGCGTCAATCGGGACGATCTGGCCGACGGCGGTTCGGCGCATTTCGCTGCCACCGTGCGATGCGTGCGGACAGCGCTGCCCGCGGCCCGGGTGGAGGTGCTGACACCGGATTTTCAAGGGGACAAGGAGGCTCTCGCGCGCGTCCTGGACGCCGGACCCCACGTCTTCAATCACAACATCGAGACCGTCCCGAGGCTCTACCGGCGCGTGCGGCCGCAGGCGGACTATCGCCAATCCCTGGCCGTGCTGGAGCGGGCCAAACGCCTGCGGCCTCGCGTCGTCGTCAAGTCCGGCCTGATGGTCGGGTTGGGCGAGCGTCCCGAAGAGGTCGAAACGGTTTTCCAAGACCTGCGGGAAGCCTCGGTGGAAGTGGTCACGGTGGGGCAATATCTCCAGCCGACCCGGAGGAATCTGCCGGTCGCCGAGTACGTGACCCCGGCGCAGTTCGGGGCGTACCGGGATTACGGTATGTCGCTCGGCTTCCAGGCAGTCTTCAGCGGACCCCTCGTTCGCAGCTCCTACATGGCGGATCGAGTGTGGGAGAATCTGTAGGCTGGCAGCAGGGGGCCGCGAGGCTTCCCTGAAGGGCCGGCCTTCTGATGCGCAACCTCGCCCTGAGCCTCCTGACGGCCGTTCTGCTGATCTTCACCTTTCCCGGCTTCGGCGTCTCTTGGCTGGCGCCTGTTGCCCTGACGCCCCTGTTGCTCGCAGCGGCTCGCGAACCCGCCGCCGGCCGGCGCCTCTTGTGGGGTGAGGCGGCCGGTATCGTGTACTGGTTCGGGGTCTGTTACTGGATTCAGTTTGTGTTGGCGTATCACGGCGCCATGGGCGAGGCGGTGGGTTGGGGGTGCTTTGCTCTTTTCGCGTTAGCCAAGAGCGCGCACCTGGCCGTTTTCACCTGGCTGGCCGGTTACCTGATGCGGCTCGCCTGGGCGATCCCCGCCGTGGCGGCCCTGTGGGTCGGCATTGAACGTACACACGGCCCGCTGGGCTTCGCGTGGATGGCCCTGGGCAACGCCGGCATCGACATGGGCATTCCCATGCGCCTGGCGCCCTGGGTGGGAGTCTACGGCCTCTCGTTCGTGTTCGCGATGCTCGCGGCGGCGCTCACTCTCGCACTGATGGGCCGCCCGCGCGGGCAGTTGCTTTGGCTGGCCATCCTCCCGGGAATCCTGCTGCTCCCTCCCTTGCCACCGTCTCAGGAAGGTTCCGAGACGCTCGTGGTCATGCAGCCAAACATTGCGCTGGACCGGTCGTGGACAGCCGCGTCGCTCCGCGAGACCGTCGATCGATTGGCCTTCCAGACCATGGAACAGGCATTGGCGCCGGGCGCCTCCCGGCCCACACTGCTCGTTTGGCCGGAGGTGCCCGCACCCTTCTATTACGACCGGAATCCGGAGTTCCAGGCCGCGGCCAACAACCTGGCCCGACTGACCGCCACCCCCTTCCTGTTTGGGACCGTGGCCTTCACGCCGGAGGACGCGCCGCTCAACTCGGCCCAGCTTGTGGATGCCTCGGGCCGGCCGGCGGCGCGCTACGACAAGATGTTCCTGGTACCTTTCGGTGAGTTCATCCCGCCCTTTTTCGGCTTCGTAAACCGGATCACCCAGGAGTCCGGGGATTTCGTCGCGGGCAAGGAAGTGGTGCTCATGCCGGTGAATGGACGCACCACGGGGGTCTTCATCTGTTATGAGAGCGTTTTCCCTCACCTGGTGCGGCGCTTCGCGAACAGCGGCGGGGAGGTGTTCTTGAATCTTACGAACGACGGTTACTTCGGACGGAGCGCCGCGCGCCGCCAGCACCTGCTGATCGCTCGCATGCGGGCCGCCGAGAACCGGCGCTGGCTGATCCGGGCCACGAACGACGGCATCACGGCCGCTATCGATCCGGCGGGCCGGATCCGGCGCGAGCTCCCGCCGAATACTGAGATCGCCGCCCGCCTGAACTTCGGCCGCGAGACCTCGCCAACGTTCTATGCCCGCCACGGGGATTGGTTTGCATGGCTGTGCCTCGCGGTCAGCCTGGCCGCCGTAATCCCGGCGCGGCGAATGGGCGCCCGCTGAGGGCTCGCGCCGTGAAGGTTAAATCAATACAAACGGGTGCAGAATTCATGTAGGATGATCATATGGACTATGCGGTGGCTTCGCCGGCATGGGGGCTGAGACAGGAGGGAAGGCAGGCGGCACGCTCGCAAGAGTCGAAAGCGACTACGGAGTAGAGGATATGTGGTCAGGCAACCAACGGATCGTGTACGTACTCTTGCTGGCCGTGATGCGGTTGCTGTTCGGTGATGCGGCGGCGGCCCAGGATGTCTCGTGCGGCGACTGTCACGAGACGACGAAACACAACACCAAATTCGCCGATGAGCTGTCGAAATCCGTGCACGGCTCGTTCGGGTGCCTGGACTGCCACACCGATCGCGGCAACGTCGATCCGGCCGGGGAGACAATCCACAAGGGAGTCGATCCCAAGGCGGATGCGGCGATCGCGGCCTGCGGTACGTGCCATTCGGATGCGGCCGAGCAGTACAAGACGCACGGCCGTTTGCGGATCGGCTCGAATCCGGACATTCCAAGCTGCGCCAGTTGCCACGGCTCCCATGACATCCTCTCGTCCTCGGTCTCCTCTTCGCGCACCCATCCCGCCAACCTGCCGAGGACGTGCGGGGAATGCCACGAAAACCTCGACCTCACGTCGAAATATCAGGTTCTGTTCGACCGGGCGATTCAACTCTACCAGAGCAGTGTCCATGGACAGGCGACCAAAGGCGGCGTCTACGTGGCGGCCACTTGCAACGATTGCCATTCGACGGGAGGTTCGGCCCACCGGATCCTGTCTCCCGGCGACCCGGAGTCGTCCATCAATCACTTCAACATCCCCAAGACCTGCGGCCAGTGCCACAAGGGCGTGGAGAACGATTTCTGGGAAGGAATTCACGGCCAGCTCGTCGCGCGCGGCGAGACGGACGCCCCCGTATGCACCGCTTGCCACGGTGAGCATGGCATCATCTCGCCGGACGATCCGCGGTCGCCGGTATCGCGCGCCCATGTGGCGGAGCAGACCTGCGCTCCTTGCCACGAGTCGGTCGTGCTGAACGAGAAGTACGGCGTGGCGACGGGACGTCTGACGACTTTCATCGACAGCTATCACGGTCTCAAGTCGCAGGCCGGCGATCCGGCGGTCGCCAACTGCGCCTCGTGTCACGGGGTTCACCGGATTCTGCCGAGCTCGGATCCGACCTCGACGATTCACCGCGCGAATCTCAGGCAAACCTGCGGAGAGTGCCACCCCGGCATCTCGCAGGAATTGGCGCAGGCGCCGATTCACGGCGTGGGCGGGCAGGGCCTGAGGACGGCGGCGGCGGACGTGGTCGAGGACGTCTACATTGTCGCGATCGTGGTCATTATCGGCCTGATGGTCATTCATTGGCTGTTGGATCTGGGCCGTCACCTGAAGCACGTCCTGACGATGCGCCCGCAGATCCGCCGGATGCATCCGGGTGAGGTCTGGCAGCACGCGCTGCTCGCTGTCAGTTTCACGGTCCTGGTGGTTTCCGGTTTCGCGCTGCGCTACAGCCAGAGCTGGTTCACGCAGTTGTTCTTCGGATGGGAAAGGGGATTCGAACTGCGGGGGCTCGTACATCGAGTGGCGGCGGTGGTGTTCATGATCACGGCGCTCTGGCACCTCATCTACCTGGCCACGCGGCGAGGCCGGCGGTTCCTGGCCGACATGATGCCGCACTGGGGTGATTTCAAGCAGTTCCATCACCGTGTTCTCTACATGCTGGGGCGAAGAACAAATCCGCCGCGCTTCGGGCGGTTCAGTTATGTGGAGAAGGCGGAGTACTGGGCGCTGGTGTGGGGGAC
>CAYRPT010000208.1:0-6906 GCA_964425895.1 uncultured Solibacteraceae bacterium
CGCTCTCGAGCAGGGTCTCCGGTATGGCCGCGCAGTTGATTGCGATGAAGGGCTCAGCCTGGCGGAGGCTTTGATAGTGGAGGGTCTTGGCGATCAGATCCTTGCCGGTGCCGTTTTCGCCTTCGATCAGAATGGTGGTCGCTTCACTGGCCGCCACCCGGCGGACGAAGTTCATCACGTCCCGCATGGCCGGCGATTCGGCGATAACCTCCCGCTTCTGCGGTTCCACCTCGTCGGTGACATCTTTCACCGTGACGACAACGCCCCCCACCGCGCCGTCGGGCCGGTACACCGGCTGCGTCCGGATTACGGCCAGGCGTTCCCTCCCGTTGTCCGTGTGGAGCCGGACCGTGCCACTAGGGAGGCTGTTGAGCTGAGTGAGACCGATCTGCATGCCGCACGCGGAATCGCAGACGGAGCAGCGGAACACCTCTCCGCACTCGCGCCCGACCATGTCCTCCGCCTGCATCCCGAACAGCTTCTCGGCGGCCCGATTGACGCCGGTGATTACCCGGTCGGTGTCGTACAGGATGAGAGCGTCGGAGAGCTGGTCGAAGACGGCCTCCATGAGGTTGGTTTGGCGCCACTCTGGAGTCAGCCTTGCCATTTGGGTGCCTAGGGACATCAACTGAGGGAATGCAGACACAAGTATAACGAATACCGCGGCCGTCGGGGGTACCCGCGTACATTCGCCCGGCAGAGGCGGCGCATGCCCCATGGGCGGAGTGGCTCGAGCCCGCCCCGCACCGTCCGAGCCCCAAGCGACGGCGCGCCATGGATGGCCGATGCCGCCGCGTGGCTCGCCGCCTCCTGAGACCTCCTGAAAAAGGGGGCTTTTCGAAGCTTCGTAATCGTGATATGTTGATCTGGCCGGGCGAGGCGATATCGATGTCTGAAACCGGACTCCCGGCATACAAGAGTGACCTCCTGAAAGAGAGGAAACCGATATGAGTTTTGTGCCTTTCGTCATCGTCCTGTCGGTGCTGGCGGTGGTCGTACTCGCTCTGCTGGCCTATCGCCGGAAACTGACCTCGTGGGAGGACGACACGATCCACATCGGAGATGGCGAGGTGGAAATCACGCATCAGCAGGAGCTCCTCGCCCGAAAGCTGGCGAGGGTCGATCTGGTTGGCAAGATTCTGACGGTCATTGTCGTAATCGGCGCCCTGGTCCTTGGCGCGATCTACGTCTACATCAACCAGATCGCTATCGAAGGCGTGAAGATGGGCTGAGTCGGCGGAGCGATTCCGTGGAATTCGGGGCGGCGCCGGAGCGGCCGCCGGGACGGCCGGAGCCGGGCCGCCGGCCGGCGGCGAATGTCCCCGCGGCGTTGCCTGCGGCATGCGGCGTGCTGCGTTGCGCGTCGAGGAGCGCGCCGGGATGGAGGTGCCCGTGTTCGCGTTGAAGACGATTCTCGCTCCCGTCGATTTCTCGGAGCGCTCTGTCGGAGCGGCCCGTTACGTGGAAGCCCTGGTGGAGCACTTTGACGCTAAGTCCGTTCTGCTTCACGTCCTTCCGCCGCCCCATTACGAGTTGAGTTCCATGGAGGTGTGCGGAAGCGTCATCAACGAGTTGTTTGCCACTCGTACCAGGCAGGTTCGCGAGGAACTGGCTGCGTTCCTCCAACGCGAAATCCCCCAACTTGACCCCGAGAGAGTACTCCTTGAGGGTGACCCCGCCCAGAAGATCGTCGAACTCGCCCACGAGCGGCGGATGGATTTGATCGTCGTGTCCACCCATGGCTACGGCCCGTTCCGGCGATTCATTCTCGGATCGGTAACGGCCAAGATCCTGCACGACGCCGACTGCCCTGTGTGGACCGGCGTGCACCTCGAGGAAGCCCCGGAGGTAGCCCGGATCGATTTCCGGACCGTGGTGGCCGCCGTCGACCTCGGACCACAGAGTCAGAAGACAGTGGACTGGGCGGCGGCGTTCGCGGCATCCTATAGGGCGCGTCTGGTGACCGTGAACGCCATGCCGTGCATCGAGGCCCGCGCCGGCGAGTACCCCGGGCGGGACTGGAAACAGCGCCTGGCTGCCGAGTGCAAGGAGAAGATGGAGGAACTGATCCGCGGCCAGCCTTGCCAGGCGGAGGTGTGGGCCGAATGCGGCGACCCCCCGGAGGTCGTCTGCAACGCGGCGCGCCGGATGAAGGCGGACCTGCTGGTCATCGGACGGGGCTCGGCGGCCGGCGTGTTCGGCCGGCTCCGCGCGAACGCCTATTCGATCATCCGGATGTCGCCGTGCCCCGTCGTGAGCGTCTAGGGTGTCCTACATCCAGCCTGCCGCTTGCGTTTCTACGCTTTGGTGCTCGTGGCGGGACCTCTGATGGAGTGGTGCGCCGGCCTCTGCGTGGTATGATGCTTCACAGTTCAGGAGGGGCGAATGGCCAAACCAATTCCCGACGGCTACCATTCCGTCACACCGTATCTCACGATCCGCGGCGCCGCCGAGGCGCTCGATTTCTACCGGCGGGCCTTCGGCGCGGAAGAACTGGTCAGAATGCCGGGACCCGATGGTCAGGGCGTAATGCACGCCGAGATCCGCATCGGCGACTCGATCGTGATGCTCGGTGAGGAATCGATCGAAATGGGCGCGTCGAGTCCGCAGACGCTGGGCGGGTCCGGGTCGTCGATTCTTATTTATGTCGAGGACGTGGACGCTGCGTTTGACCGGGCGGTAAACGCCGGCGGCACGGTCCGGGTGCCCGTTACGGACATGTTCTGGGGAGACCGCTACGGACAGTTGGCGGATCCCTTCGGCCACATCTGGAGCATCGCCACGCACAAAGAGGATGTGCCTCCCGAGGAGATGAGCCGGCGGATGGCGGAGCAGTACGGGAGCGGCGGCTAGCGCCGGCGGCTCGACCATAGCTCCATCGCGCGTTCCGCCGTTCTACGCGCCCGCCGGCGTTCCCCTGGTGTGTCCTGGGCCGAGCGCAGCACCAGGAGCATGTGCGCCCGGGCAAAGGCGTCGGCCAGGGGCGCTAAGGTGATCAGGACTGGCACCCGATCTCCGGTCCGGGTGCGGTCGTTCACCCCGGTGCTGTAAACGTGCCCGCTCAGCACGGCGCGCCACATGCTCGCGCAGCTACGCCCGGTGTGCTCTCCAAAGGGACGAAACGAGAGTGAGCCGGCCAGCAGCTTCCGGCTGGAATAACCCAACATACGGCACAACCGGGCGTTGGCCCACTTCACGTTCCCGGCGCGGTCCGTCACCACGGCCCCGCATTCGAGGCGGCACAGGAAAGGGGCCAAAGCGGCAAGCTCGACTGGCATGCCCTTACAAAGCGGCCCGGACTCCGTCGCGTCCGCGGCCGCGCCGCCGCCCGCCCGGGCCGAAACAGACGAAGACCCCGCCACTTTTCGCGAACCCCTGCCCCCCAGCGACACTCTCTAGCTTATCGGCTTCCGCGCGGGCGCGTTTCCACCGGCCCGAAGCAGAGCCTCTCTAGGGAACATTGGTGAATGTTCCCTTTCATCAATGACGTGCGGCCCCTGCGCCGGAGGCGCCGAGGCGCGCGGTTAGCGCTCTCCCGGGAACATTCGTGAACCCGGCGCGCGCTTGCCGCCTCGCCCACCCCTTCCGCCGGCTCAGTACAGCTTCGGAAGATACTCCGGCACGTCGCGGAATGCCTCCACCGAGCCCGCGGCGACCTCGTAGAGCCGCTCGTGGCTGGCGATGGCGGCGGCGCCCATCTCGTCGTACGGCCGGTTGCAGATATCGAGGAAGCCGATGTTGTAGTTCTCGCCGTCGAAGCGGCCGATGGCCGATTGGTCGTAGAGCGTAAACCAGTGCGCGCCGACGCAGTCCGGATTCGCCGCGGCATCCTCCAGGTACGCGCGATAGGCCCGGCCGCGGTCGGCCTGGTTCTTCAAATGCCCGATCCCGGATGCCGGCAGGCCGGCGTCGAGCGCACCGAAGTGCCATTCGCCGATGATCACGGGCATCTTTAACAGGCCCTGAATCCGGCCGGTCACGTCGCGGGGTACGCGGTCCTGGTAGCAATTCATGCTGAAGACGTTGAACGACTTCATGCCTTCGACGGCCCACTCGGGCGGCACTCCAGCCCAGCGCATCCCGAGGTTCAGGTGATTGGGGTCCGCCTTCCTGCAGGCGTCCGAGAGACCGTTAAAGTAGCGTTCGGCCATCTGAGCGCTGAAGAGCCGAAGATCAGCCATCGCTTCCGGCGTGAGGATGCGGCCGGTCCAAAGCCCGCCGGCGACCCCTTCGAGCGTGGCGTCCATCTTCCAGGCGGCGGCCAAAGCGGCATCATCCTTGTACGTCTGCCGCAGCCAATCGGCCAGCGCCCGGCGCGTGGCGCACTCGGCGGTGACGTACAGCATGCCGGCGGCGGGCAACTCGCTCGAGAAGCCCCACGTGGGTTCGTTCATCAGGAAGTAGCCGAGGAAGGCCGGATCGTCCCTCGTGCTTTCAAGCTGCGATGCATACTCGGCCGCGTCCTGCCCGAAGCCGGCGTCGAAAACATCGGGGAAGTCGCGGTAGACCATCTTGACCCGCCGTCCCTGGAAGCTCATCGGCCGGACATAAGGGAACTGGGCCTCTTTCGCGAACTCCCACTCCGACCAGTTGCCGACGGTGTTGAAGCGCAGCCGCCGCATCTCGGCCAGCGCGATGGCCGCCCACTTCGGCCGCCAGCCGTCCGGCCCGAGCGCGCGAATCACGTTCGCCGCCAGGTAGTAGATCGACCGCATCGTGCGTCCGTCCGCCGCCGTCCGATTCTCGAAGATCTCCTTGTAGGCCGGGTCCCCTTCCGGCAGCCACGAGAGCGCTTTCTCGATCAGATCGTAGAAACCCTCGGCGTCGACCCGTACACAATCCAGACCGGCGGACCAAAAGGCGTACCCGTCGGGATCGACCAACCACCACCGCCGGCCGTCGTGGTGGGTGCGAAAGAAGCCCGCTCCCTTGGTCAGTCGCCGGCCCGTCCATCCGCCCCACTTCGAGAACGCCTGCGGCCACTGTTGGGAAGCCGCGGCGGCGTGCTGCGCCCGGATTCGCGCGGCAACCTCGTCGATGCCTTTGCTCTTGGCTGGCCATTGGTGGAGCGTACTTTGGCCCAGTTCGTCGAGCAGTGGGCCTTTGGGCAGCAAGGGATCCGCCATCAACGGCACGTCGCTCTCGGCGGCGATGAAGTCCGTCATACACCAGCGGACCGGCTCGGGCGCCTTACGGTGAATGGTGAGCTCCATGCGGTCCACCTTGTCGAGGTCGACGCGGTCGCCGCTGACGCGGGGCTTCAGAAACGCGCCCTCGCGGTCGATGCCCCAGCGGTTCTGGTCGGTCAGGCTGAGAGGGAGCCGCACGCGGAAGCCGCACTGCGCAAGGCCGCCGAAGCGGAACTGAAAGCGGCGGCCGTTCTCGCCCTCGCCGAGCGTAATGCTCCAGACCGCCAGGTTCCGGCCGTCGAGCAGGAAGTCCCCCGTGAGCGCCACCGCCCGGGCGAGCGCGCCTGGCGGGAAGGTGAACGTGACGCCGTCCTTCTCCGCGGCGGCGACATACCAGGAAGCGCCGGCCAACGGCGCGCGGCCCTCCTCCTTGCGGGCGCCGCCCAGGAACCCGGCCGGCGTCAGCCGGAGACCGGGGATATCCAGTGGTTTCGGGCCGCAATTTCCGATGAATCCGCCGGCGGCGGTGAGATAGAGAAAATCACGTCGACGCATAGTGCCTTCTTTCTTGCCCTGACGGGAGCCGGCTCGCTCCGGCTACCCGCCAAATGCCCGCGCGACGCAGCAGGGCGGCGCCCGGGTGTCATGCAATCGGCCAATACGGCGAGTCCGTCCGGGCCTCGCGCAGTATCCGTTCCGCCTGCCCGACAATGTCCGGACGCCTGGCGGCCAGGTCGGACTGCTCGTCGATGCCGGCGATGATGTCGTAAAGCTCGATGGGCGCCCCTTGCCTGGGGCGGACGGCCTTCCAGCGGTCCATGAGAACCGCCTGGCGGAAGTGCGGCCGGTGCGCCTCCCAGTAGAGGTAGTCGTGCCGCCGCTGGAGCTGGCCGAGCAGTTCGGGCAGCAGAGAGATTCCGTCGATGCCCTCGGGCGCCGCCGCGCCGGCCACTTCGGCGAAGGTGGGCAGCAGGTCCCAGAAAGCCCACACATGCTCGCTAACGCGCCCGGGCCGGATTCTACCCGGCCAGCGGGCGATGGCCGGGACGCGGATTCCGCCGTCGTAGAGGGCGCGCTTATACCCGCGCAGAGGCCCGTTGGAGTTGAAAAACTCGTGCTTGTGCCCGCCTTCTTCGTGGGGTCCGTTATCCGAGCTGAAGACCACCAGCGTGTTCGCGTCCCGGCCGTTTTCCCGCAACCGGGCCAGGATGCGGCCGACGTCGCGGTCGAGCCGGGAAACCATCGCGGCGAAGCCTTTCTCCGGGTTCGGCCAGTCGCGTCCCGCATACGCCCCGTAGTCCGGCACCTGCATGCCGTCGCCGGTGTCGCGGCCCATCTCGTTGTTGGCGTGCGGCGTGTTGTAGCACAGGTGAAGGAAGAACGGCCGCGGGTCGTCCTGGTCCAGGAAGCGCAATGCCCGCTCGGTGAACAGATCCGGCGCGTACTCGGTCCGGCGCGCCCCGAAATTGCCGCGCAGCAGGACGGCCGACCGCCCATCCAGCAGATGCTCGGGATAGAAGTTATGGGCGTGCGTCTGGCTGAAGTAGCCGAACCACTCGTCGTAGCCCTGTTCCAGGGGATAGCCCGTGGTGCCCAACCCGCCGAGGGACCACTTGCCGGCCAGCGCCGTCCGGTAGCCGGCGGTCTTCATGAGCTTGCCGAGCGTCTTGTCCTCCGGCGCCAGCGGCGGCGCCGGCCCGTTGTCGCGGTAGGTGGCGTGGCCGGTGTGAAGACCGGTTTCAATCGTGCAGCGCGATGGAGCGCAGACGGTGTGCCC